>SLSH01000306.1 GCA_007130555.1 Bacteroidales bacterium | reverse complement strand
TTTTCTCGGGTTTAAATTTATCGAAGGAGACGGAATGTTGGTATTTGTTCTTGCTCCCGGAGCATTTCTGGGATTAGCATATTTAATTGCATTAATGAAGAAATTTACAAAATAGTAAAAAATTGAAAAATTGTTAAACAATAAAATTATATAAAAATGGAATACATATTAATTATAATTGCAGCAGTATTTGTAAATAACATTGTTTTAGCTCAGTTCCTTGGCATCTGTCCTTTTATTGGAGTTTCCGGAAAAGTTGAAACATCTGCCGGCATGGGCGGAGCAGTATTGTTCGTTTTGGTTTTGGCAGGTGTGGTTACTTGGCTTATAAGAACTTATATTCTTACTCCTTTGGAAATAGAATTTATGCAGACAATTGTTTATATTTTAATAATTGCATCTCTTGTGCAGATGGTCGAAATTATTCTTAAAAAAATCTCTCCCCCGTTATTTCAAGCACTGGGAGTGTATTTGCCGCTGATAACAACAAACTGTGCAATACTTGGTGTAGCAATTCTGATAGGACAAAATAAATATACACTAATGGAAGCATTAGTATTTTCAATCGGACACTCAATCGGTTTTTTTATTGCAATTGTAATATTCGCAGGATTAAGAGAACACATGGAAAAATTATCCCTTCCCGAAGGAATAAGAGGTGTACCGGCAGCATTTATCGTTGCAGGAATACTTGCCCTGGCTTTTATGGGATTTGCAGGGATTGTGTAAAAATATATTGTCGGGGACTTCGGGACGCTTCGGCTGCCGCCTCCACTCCTCAGTCCCCTTGCATACAAGTACGCAAGATAGTTGGTCACAGCCGAAACCACCGCAACTGAAACCAAAACCACCGCATTCAAATCATAAAAGATTTTTTTTATCCTGTTTATAATAAAAAAATGTAATTTTGAGATTATGTTTATTTAATTCTGGATTTATGAAAACTATCTGTGTTTTTTGCGGGTCAAGTGAAGATTTGGATGAAAAATATTATAAGGAAGCCGCTGTCTTAGGTAAATTATTAGGCGAAAATTCTTATGATTTAATTCACGGTGGAGGGATTATCGGATTGATGGGACATCTTTTAAAAGCTGCACGTAAAGCAGGAGCCGAAGTTACCGGAGTAGTTCCCGAAATTTTAGACAAACCCAATATTGTTAACAATACAGACCAAAATCTTGTTGTTACAGATGATATGAAAAACCGCAAAGAGTATATGAGAGATAATTCGGATGCTTTTATTGCTTTGCCTGGAGGTTTTGGAACTATTGAGGAAGTTATGGAAGTAATTACTCTCAAACAGCTGAAATATCACACAAAACCGATAGTTATAATAAATACAGATAATTTTTATTGTCATTTAATCGCTCAGTTTGAATCTATTTTTTCTGAGAAATTTGCAAATCCATTATATGAAAAGTTATATTATATTGCAAAAAATCCTGCTGATGCAATTGACTATATAAAGAATTACAGTTTTACAAATATTTATGATAAATATTTAAAAGCATAATTATGAAAAATCCTTTACCGGAAAATATTTATTTGAAACGTACCCACCCCCGTCAATCGGATATACGCGGTTGTTATTTTAGAGACCAGACTGCAATAATCCATTCAACTCCTTTTAGGCGGTTAAAAAATAAAACACAGGTATTTTTTGCCCCCGAAAACGACCATATCTGTACCAGAATTGAACATGTATTGCATGTTGCAACAATAGCAAGGTCAATTTGTAAAGGACTGATTGTAAACGGATGGGAACTGGACAGTGATATGGCTTATGCAATAGGATTAGGACATGACCTGGGACATACTCCTTTCGGACATGCAGGAGAAGCTGCATTAAATAAACGGCTCGGAGGGAATAATGCTTTTGTACACGAAATAAACAGTTACCGCCAGGTAGAATATCTCGCAAATAATGGACAAGGGCTGAATTTAACCTATGGAGTAAAAGATGGAATAATTTGTCATAACGGCGAAACAGACGAACAAAAACTAAAACCTGCCGATAAACCCAATGTACTTGACAATATCAAAAACAGAAAAGTAAAACCATCATCATTCGAAGGATGTATAATGAGATTTTCCGATAAAATTGCATACCTCGGAAGAGATATAGAAGACGCTTTTGTGGCAGGATTTATTACAGAAAAAGATATTCCCGAAAATGTTAAAAAAGTTTTGGGAAACAGAAACGGACAAATAATTAATACGCTTATTCTGGATGTAATTGAACATTCCAAAAATAAAGATTACATCGGTTTTTCGGATGAAAAATTTGAGTTGGTTACTCAATTAAAAAAATTCAACTACGAAAAAATTTATAATCATCCTACGTTAATAAATTATGACAAATTTTGCGATAAAATAATTAATAATTTGTTTGATTATCTGTTGGAGCTTTATCAAAAAAACGGAAAAAATTATAATGATTATAAAAATACCAATATTATTTTGGATAAGGCTTTTAGCGAATATTTATTAAGCATGAAAGATTTTTATGTCGGCAAACAAAACAATCCCGATATTTTCATAACCGATTATATCTCGGGAATGACAGATATTTTTGCTCTTCAGGCAATTAAACAAATAACTATTCCCGAATCAATTTCTTTTTTCAGATGAATAAAGCCGAACATATAATTTTTGAATGGTCGGGAAGTGAAATTCCGAATTATAACAATTTGATACATTCGATAGAAAAATCTCTAAGTCAATTTCCAAAGACAATAAGAAAAAAAATAATTTTATGCAGTATTGAACTGGTCCAGAACATTCTATTGCACAATGATGAGCCCGATATTTTAATTAATATCAGTAATAATAACCGGGAAATTGTTTTAACAGTTGCTAATACTACGACAAATAAAAAAGCCGGACATATTATAACTCATTTTAATAATGTTAACAAGCTCAATTTAAAAGAGTTAAAGGATTTATATATTTTAAATCTGCAAAAAAAACATAAAACAGATGACTTTTCTGTAGGTAATGGAATAATACTGTGCTTATTAAAATCCAAAAAAAATATGGAAATATCTGTTAATCCAATATCGGATTTGAAAAAACAAGTTTTAATTAATATGTATTTTGATTATGAAAAAGACAATTGAAGCAACCGACAGTACACCTGAGATAATAATTGACAAAGAGAATCAGAAAATTTCGATTAAAGGGAAGATTATCCCTGAAAATCCGATAAAATACTTTGCAGAAATATCTCCGATTATAATGGAATTCTATAATGAATGTGATAATATTAAACTGGAATTTGAGCTGGAATATTTCAACACAAGTTCTGCAAAATATTTGTTCGATTTATTAAAAAAGTTTGAAGATAAATCAAAAGTGGAAGTAATCTGGATTTACGAAAATGATGATGAGGATATACTTGAAGCAGGTCAGGATTACGAAGAATTAACGGGATTGAAGTTTGTTTTTTCTTGTTGTTGAAAATTATAGATAAAATATTTTAAATGACTGCTGTCCCAAACATTTAGCAACGAAAAGTCATTGTAAAATCTATCTGCGACTATAACGCTTTGCTTGACTAATGGGATGTCATAAGCTCCTTTGTTGTCTGCGGTTTTGCCATCGG
>SLSH01000178.1 GCA_007130555.1 Bacteroidales bacterium | reverse complement strand
GTCAAGCATAAATTAGGCTTTTACTAATGTTTTTACTATAAAGGACAAAAACACAATATTTATGAGAGCTTTATTTTAACAGCAAATTTATGAGAGCATTATTTTGACACCAAAGCTAAAATAGCCCGTAGGGCTTTAACAATAATAAAAAACTAGTTCTCTCTTTTTTCTTTTGTCCGTAGGACATTAACAAGTCAAGCATAAATATGTTTTATATGCCCACCAGCAAACTTTCACAAATAGGCAAAATTTCCAACAAAGAGTACTGTGAGATTTATTTTTATTTATATTTTTACAAAAAAATGGTTTTACCTAAATCTGCTTTGCAATTTTGAAACAATATATATTTATATTATTGATTATAATTGCTTTAATAATAAGCAATTGCAAAACAACTGAAAAATATTCATTAGAGGTACCTGCTGTATCAAAAGATGAAAAAATCTTCTATCATACAAATTATTGTTATGTTTTTGTACCCGAACATAAGCAGTCTAAATGGCTTGCGTATAGGCTAAGTTCGGATATGATTGAAGGCAATACCAAAAGAAGCAGCAGGTTTTATATTGACTCCCTTGTAACTTCGGGTACTGCCACAGATTCGGATTACAGCGGCAGTGGATACGACAGAGGACATCTTGTGCCTGCCGGAGATATGGTGTTTTGTGAAATTGCAATGAAAGAATCTTTTTATTACTCCAATATCAGTCCGCAAATTCCTGCTTTTAACCGGGGAATATGGAAAAATCTTGAGAGTAGTGTAAGAAACTATGCTAAAAACCTTAATGAAATTTATGTGGTAACAGGTCCTGTTCTGACTGATGGATTAAACTATATCGGAGAAAATAAGGTTTCGGTTCCTAAATATTTTTATAAAACCATATTGGTTTATAATGACAGTATAAAACAGGGCATTGCTTTTTTATTACCAAACGAAAGAGCCGAAAAAAAATCTGTTTATTGCTATTCAATGTCAATACGTGAATTGGAGGAAATTCTTGATATAAATTTCTATCCTGACCTAAGTCGCAGAATGTCCCGCAAAATTGAAACTGTTAGCGATACTGTTTTCTGGAAAATGTATGAGTGAGAAAAATATAGTGAAGCAATACTATTCCATAGTATTATTCCGTGTTCTATTTTGAATTTTTATAAAATTCTGTTTGCAATAAATAATTTTCCTTTGGGTTTAAGTATATACTTTTGGTCGGGAGCTGTTAAGTTTGTTAAATTTGTTTTACTGATAAACTGAATTTGCTCTAATGGTTTTATATAGTTATCCCTGAAAGTTTTTTTATTTATATATCCTATGGCAGACATCATATCTTCTAAACTGATAGCTACGGCAGTAAGAGACAAAATTGCAATAATATATCTTGACTTTTTATGTAAGAGCTTGGTACTTTTTATATTCCAGCCTGGTACTTTTTTAATTTCTTCTTCTATAACAGGCTGATATTTAGCCCATTTTAAAACATCAAGCTTGGTACCTTTTTGATTCCAGCCCGGTACTAAATATAAAATCATGCTTTCCCAGTCGGTTTTATGTAAACCCGAGTCAATAGGTATGTTATCAAGAGCCATTTCTATATGAGAATAAAAACGAGATTTTAAATCTAACCAGTTCATCCATTGCTCTGCATAGGTTTTTAAGGTATGTAAACTAAGAGGTATAATAGTTTTAAAAATATTATCTTCTATAAATTCCGGCATTGCTCCGGACGAATATAAAGGCAAATATTTCTTTGTGTTTCTAATCCCTGAACCAATCTCATCTGTCCATCCTAAAGCCATAAAAAACTTACGTATATTAGGATTTTTTGCAAACGGATTAAAGCTGTTTAAATCAATTGGTCCAATAAAATTTGGACGATTGGGATTAGTTGCTGTAATCTTATATTTATCAATTATTATTTCAGTTGCCAGGCTGGCATTATATTCTCTATGAACAATTATATTTCCAATAATCTCTCTGAAAATTGTATCTCTTAAATCAATACGCTGGTCTGCTTCAATATAAAATTTTTCGGGTAAATGTTTGTTTAAAAAATCTTTGATTTTAATATATGAGTCTATTAAATTTGTTCTAAGTGTAATACGGTCATCCCAGCGGTCTGCATTTGCTCTGCGAACCAAAACTTCAATTTTATAAGCGGGCAATATGCTTTGAATAGTTGTATCTTTCCCAAATAATAAAGCTGCAGCTAAAGTATATCCTTCACGATTTTCATTAAAATCCTTCTTCCACAGAACAGCTTCTTTTAACATACTAAAATCATCAAGCAATAACCATGGATGATCACTCTGATATGAACGAATAAGGTTCCGGGCTTTATCTAATAATCTCTTGTCTAGATCTTCAAAAGCAAGATTCGGATAAATCTTATTTTCACTAAATGTATTACTTTTGCGTAGATATAAATCAGATATTTGATTATGATTATTTGTTATGTTAATATCGCTTTCGTATTCTCTGATATAAACTTTTTCTTTATGCTTATGTACCTGTGAACTAACAGGAACTTGCAAACAAATAATATATTTATTTTTGATTTCAACAACTGAAGGTTGCAAATATAAGGGCGGGCTTATATTATCAATTGAATTCAGAGCAGAAACTATATTCCGAATCATACTATTCTTATGAGCAGTATCTATTCCGGCAATAATACCATCATCAGAAATTCCTAAAAGAATAGTACCACCCATTGTATTTGAAAAACTAACCACTGTTTCGTAAAGATCAGAAGGCACATTATTAGTTGCTAATTTGAATTCACTTCTGACACCTTCACCTTTTTCAATTATATTTAGAATTTGCTCAGCAATCATCACTTAGTCTTCATTATTCATAATCTAACTCCATCTTGCATAACATTATGATAAAAAGAGGTAATGCTTTGGTTTATCTCCCGGTCGTTTTTATTATAGACAAATACAGACATTGTGTTCCCAACTTCAAGTTCAAGGTCATAAATTTTATTGCTAAACTTTCTTTCAACTGAAATGTCAACAGGATAGTCAGTCAAAACTAAAATATCACAGTCTGATTCTCTATTACCCTGTCCTCTTGCTCTGAAACCATATAGTAATATTTCAGCAATAGGGTCAATAGAGTGAATATATTTGCGAATTAAATTTAAGATATTATTTTTACCACTTACAATCATTTAACGATTTTTTTATTACAAAAATACAAAAATAATTTTAGACAAGATGATTTATAATTACAAAATATTTAATCATTAATTTGTACCCAACAAAAATCTAAGTCGCAGAATGTCCCGCAAAATTGAAACTGTTAGCGATACTGTTTTCTGGAAAATGTATGAGTGAGAAAAATGGGTAAAATCAAAACTAATTCACAATATTTAACCAGTAATCATAAATAATTACCATTGCAAGGGTGTCAAGTTCGCAATAATATTTATATTAATAATCTAAATGGTATTTCCTACTATTTTAATAATACATCTTTGCAAGATCTATACAAGTTTTGAAGCAGGATTTTATTGATAAATTGCCGTTTTCCATTGATTTTAAAAAAGCACAATGGGACATGGTTGGAGTTGACGACATCCTCAACAAACTTATTGAATTTGGTTTTAAAGATGATTTAGGAGGT
>SLSH01000239.1 GCA_007130555.1 Bacteroidales bacterium | reverse complement strand
GCTTGTGGATGTGAATGGACAGTGAATCGACTAAACCACCACCAAGAAGCCCGCCAACAAAGCGGCCACTACTATAAGCGGAGCGGGGATCTTGCCCCACATCAAGGCGGCTACTGAGAGCGTAACAACTGCGAGGTTGTCCCACTGCAGGCCGCTGGCCAGGAGCAGGATCACGGCCGCATGCTCGGACTCGGATGATGGATTTGACTTAGAACAGGAATAACTAAATAAAAAAGAAAACAGCGTTGCTTCGTTCCGATTGCTGCCGGATTTCAGCCTGAACAAGTTTCCGGCTTCGACTGGAATCGGTGGACGGCTTCAATCGGAATGACTGTCCAGCTTGACCGGAATACGCAACATGCGCCGGAGGCCGGTGAGGCTGGTGGCGTGTAGGGTCAGGGGTCGAGAACCTCGGTGGGTTCGGTCTTCCAGGCGGTGTTGTCGCCGAGCTGGCCGTTGCTGTTATTGCCCCAACTCCAGCCGGAGCCATCGAGGCCGAGGGCGTGGTTGTACCTCCACCCTGCCGAGACCTGGGCCCAGTCCACTTCTTCCGAGCCCACCTGCACCGGGGAGGCACTGTCCGTGGTCGTGCCGTCGCCGAGCTGGCCGTGGAGGTTGTAGCCCCAGCACCACAGGCTCCCGCCCTCACTAATGGCGCAGGTGTGTAACTCTCCCGCCGAGACCTGGGCCCAGTCCACTTCCGAGCCCACCTGTACCGGGGAGGCACTGTCCGTGGTCGTGTCGTCGCCGAGTTGGCCCCGGGTATTACTTCCCCAGCACCATAGGCTCCGGCCCTCACGGGTTGCGCAGGTGTGCCGGCTCCCCGCTGAGACCTGGGCCCAGTCCACTTCCGAGCCCACTTGCACCGGGGAGGCGCTGTTCGTGGTCGTGCCGTCGCCGAGCTGGCCGTAGGGGTTGTAGCCCCAGCACCACAGGCTCCCGCTCTCCCGGGTGGCGCAGATGTGGTAGCTCCCCGCTGATACCTGGGCCCATTCCGCTTCCGAGCCCACCTGCACCGGGGAGGCGCTGTCCGTGGTCGTGCCGTCGCCGAGCTGGCCGTAGTCGTTCCTACCCCAGCACCACAGGGTCCCGTTCTCCCGGGTGGCGCAGGTTTGGTAGCCCCCGGCGGAGACCCGGGCCCAGTCCACTTCCAAGCCCACCTGCACCGGGTAGGTGCTGTTCGTGGTCGTGCCGTCGCCGAGCTGTCCGTACCAGTTCGGGCCCCAGCACCACAAGCTCCCATTCTCCCGGGTTGCGCAGGTGTGGTGGCGACCAGCCGAGACCTGGGCCCAGTCCATTTCCGATCCCATCTGTACCGGGTAGGCGCGCCAGGTGTTCGTGCCGTCGCCGAGCCGACCGTAGTCGTTGTTGCCCCAGCACCACAGGCTGCCATCGGTGGCCACACCACAGCCGTGTTCCTCGCTCGCGGAGATCTGCTCCAAGGATCGGTTAATGTCCAGTGCTACCGGGTAGCCTTTATTGCCCCCGTGCTCTCCGAAACCGAGCTGGCCCCGGTTGTTCGTGCCCCAGCACCACAGGCTCCCGTTCTCCCGAGTGGCGCAGGTGTGGAAGTACCCCGCCGAGACCTGGGTCCAGTCCACTTCCGATCCCACCTGTACCGGAGAGGCGCTGTTCGTGGTCGTGCCGTCGCCGAGTTGGCCCCAGTTGTTCCTTCCCCAGCACCACAGGTTCCCGCCCTCCCGGGTTGCGCAGGTGTGCTGGCTACCCGCCGAGACCTGGGCCCAGTCCTCATCCGAGCCCACCTGCACCGGGGAGGCGCGGTCCGTGGTCGTGCCGTCGCCGAGCCAACCCGATATGTTCCTGCCCCAGCACCACAGGGTCCCGTTCTCCCTGGTGGCGCAGGTGTGGCTACTCCCCGCTGAGACCTGTGCCCAGTCCTCATCCGTTCCCACTTGCACCGGGGAGGCGCGATCCGTGGTCGTGCCGTCGCCGAGCCGGCCCGATGTGTTGCTGCCCCAGCACCACAGGCTCCCGTTCTCCCTGGTGGCGCAGGTGTGCCAGCTCCCCGCTGAAACCTGGGCCCAGTCCACTTCCCAGCCCACCTGCACGGGGAAGATGTGGATCGTGGTCGTGCCGTCGCCGAGCTGGCCCGATGTGTTGCTGCCCCAGCACCACAGGCTCCCGTTCTCCCGAGTGGCGCAAGTGTGGTTCCTCCCCGTCGAAACCTGGGCCCAGTCCTCATTCCAGCCCACTTGCACCGGGGAGTCGCGCTGTAAGGGCGTGCCGTCGCCGAGCTTGCCGTAGTAGTTGTTGCCCCAGCACCAAAGGCTTCCGCCATCCCGTGTGGCGCATGTGTGGGACTCTCCCGCCGAGACCTGTGCCCAGTCCTCATCTGTTCCCACTTGCACCGGCAAGGCGCGATCCGTGGTCGTGTCGTCGCCGAGTTGGCCGTAGTTGTTCCTGCCCCAGCACCACAGGCTCCCATCCTTGGCGATACCGCAAGCATGCCAGTCTCCGCTGGAGGTCATCCGCCACCCGAAGACCACCACGCTCCATGCATGGTCGGCCACGCCCACGTTACCGGCTCCATCGGTTGCCCTCACGTGGAACACGTAGGCGCCTGTCGCCAGATCCGAAATCAGATGAGGCGACTCGCAACTCTCCCACGAACCTGTATGGGGGCTGCCGGTCCCATCGTCGTAGTCCACCGCACAATCGAAGGTGCAGTCGTCTTTGTTCGTGCACTCGAACTCGAACAGGGCCCAGGTCTCCATGTTCACCGCCGGCGGAGCAACCGTGATCGCCACGACCGGCGCCACCGTATCCACCGTCCAGGTCCATGCAGCGACAGCTCCGGTGCGGCCCTTGGCGTTTACCCCCCGCACCTCGAAGTGGTGCGTCCCGTCCTCGAGCTCCTCGTAGACCATTGGAGACTCGCAGTGCTCCCAATCTGCGTCGTTTAGCCGACACTCAGTGTTGCAGACATTGAGGTCGCAGGAGAAGGACAGCACCGCCGTGGTCTCTCCTGTGAGCGCCTGTGGTCCCGCGTCCACGGTGACGACCGGCAGGCCTGGTTCGGATCTGCAAGCCGTGAAGGATAGGGCGGTGACGAGCAGTGCGAGGGCTGGCGGCCTAAGGTGAATCATGGCAAATCCTCCACATGGGACGATCGTTGGGGCCTGGCCGCTTGGATTCAACTGCGAAGTGCAGCGGTCAGTTTGAGACTATTATATATTGGAAACCCTCATAGGTTTCAAGAGCCTTTTGAGCTTTTGTATTTTTTATGTTTGTCTTTGACCGGTCCACCGTAAGAAGGGATGGGTTTTGAGTCAGCCCTTATAAAAGGGGGTGACGAGACTGGCCGCCGATGATTTTTCATGGGGAAGAGGCCCGGCAGTTTATTGCCTTCGACGCTAATCAAAAATGAACCATTTATGCTTGGCAGAAATGTACCAGGGAGAGAATTTGGATTTTAGTGCGTTACAGGATTTTTCCGGCTCTTTTGCCTTGAAGATGATTCGAATCTCAAGTCTTGAAGTCTTGTGGATGCTTGTGGATGTGAATGGACAGTGAATCGACTAAACCACCACCAAGAAGCCCGCCAACAAAGCGGCCACTACTATAAGCGGAGCGGGGATCTTGCCCCACATCAAGGCGGCTACTGAGAGC
>SLSH01000126.1 GCA_007130555.1 Bacteroidales bacterium | reverse complement strand
TTTTTCGATTTTTTGCTCTTTAATAATAGTTCCGATTTTTTCAGTATCTGTTTCGGATTTTTCATGTTTAATAATTTCTTTGTCCGAAATATCCGTTGTTCTCATACTTTTTATTTCGGATTGTTTGTCTTCTTTATAAATTTTATCAGATTTTGTAATTCTTGCATGAGTATCCTTAATATTTACGTTTTTAAATACCTGTTCGGCATTATTGCTTATTTTATCTGTATATAATAAGTTTTGCTTATCGGTATTATAAATAAAAACAAGAGCTACAATAGCAACAACGGCAACAATTCCTGCAATTATTTTACTTGAGGATATTGCATAGTACGGCTTTTTTGGAAGTTCTTTTTCCAATCTGAGCCATTCAAGATGGTTGTATTCCATCTCAAAATTTCTAAGTTTTTCTTTTATTATATTTAATTTATTCCCACTCATTATTTATATTTCCATATTTTTTCATATACATTTTTCTTAATCTGTCTTTAGCTTTCGCTAAATTTGATTTTGAGGTTCCTATACTAATATTCAGCATTTCAGCAATTTCTTTATGAGTATATTCCTCAATAACATACAGGTTAAAAACTACTTTGTATCCCGGAGATAATTCTTGAATCAATTCAATAATTTTTTCTACCGTTAAATTTTCAATCTTTGTTTTTTCAAGTTCTTCATTCGAATCATCCTGCATGTACTCCAGAGCATCTTTTCTTTCGAAGTCCATTTCCATTCTTTTGTTTTTTCTTATAGTATCAATAGTATTATTGATAATAATCCTTCTTATCCATCCTTCCAAAGAACCTGTATGTTTAAAATTTTTAATCTTATCAAAGACCTTAATGAACCCGTCATGAACAAAATCCTTCGCTTCTTCTACATCGGTTGCATATCTTATGCACGTACCAAGCATCTTGCCGTATAGAGCTTTGTAAAGAATTTGTTGATATTTACGTTCTCTTTTGGCGCAACCTTCAACAATTTTTACAACATCTTCCTGTTTGCTCAGGTCCATATTTATATGTTTCGTATCTATAACGCTAAATTTTTAATATGGTTGTTTATTTACTTTGATAAATTTTGATAAAATTATTATTTTTTTTGAAATTTTTAAAATATATCTGTAATTTTATGTATTTTTACCAAAAAAATATCATTATGGCTAATATAAGAGAACTTAAAAAGGACATAAATTTGATTACTGAAGAAGTAATATCGGATTGTTTATTATTTGTTGATATCCATCCTAAGCATGATAAACAGCCTGTTGCAGATATCATAAATAAAATGATTGATAAAAGAAACAAATTAATTTATCAGGTAAATCATCATGATACCAAAGCTTCGAGGTCTGAAAATAATACGAAATATAAAAAAATTACCGAAGAACTTTTGGATACTGCAAATTCATGTTTAGAAGAATTAAGCAAGCTTGCCAAAAAATGATACGAAAACAACTCTTCATTGAAGATTTCGGCAATATTACTTTAGAAAAAAAATCAAGACAAAAATCTTTGCGACTAAGGATTCATCCCGAAAGGGGTATATTCGTAAGTGTTCCGTTGCATCTAAGCGATTCGGAGGCAAAAAAGTTTGTTATAAAAAATTTAGACTGGCTGAAATCAAAAAAATCTCAGCTCGAGAAAAATAAAAATATCGGATTTTTTGATGAAAATTCTGTTTTTACCAGTCGTGAGCATAAATTGATAATAGAAAGGTCTTCGGAAGAAGGAATTAAGACAGAAATTAAAAACGGAATTATAAGAATTTTTATAAATCATTCTTTAAATATAAAAAATGCAAATACTCAGAAGTTTATAGAAAAAGCCATATTAAAAGCACTCAGGATAGAAGGAAATAAATATTTGCCTACAAGACTGGAAACCCTTGCTGAAAAATACGGCTTTAAGTATTCGGGAATCAGAATAGGAACAGCTGGAAAAACCTGGGGTACATGTAAATCAAATAATTTTATTACGCTTTCGGGACGGCTAATGCTATTACCTGACGAACTTATTGATTATATAATTCTGCACGAATTGTGTCATACCGTACATAAAAATCACAGCAAAAAATTTCACGAATTGCTGAATCATTGCACAAACGGAAATTCAAAATTATTAAATAAAAAAATGAAAAATTATTCAAGTAAAATTGTTCCGGTTTGTTGAATTGTGCACTTCAACATTCATAAGCTAAAACTTCCATTAAATTTGTGGCAGTATCTTTTTTTAAATACATGACAAAACTTTTATTATCAGTCATTTTTGTAAAAACCGTCAGATTTCTCCGCCACGCCTTTTTAGACGGGGGATGAGAAATACAAAGATGATTTTTTTAGAAATTATACTATTCGTAAATTTGACAGAAAAAAAATTTTAACTTTAAACTTTTGTTTCTATTTTTGTAGGAAATTTACAATCTGTATATGCGGTTTTTAATATCATTATATATATTACTCGTTACAGGATTATACTCATTCGGTAATAACAGTAATAGTATTATTCTTAAGACAGAGTACGGAACCGAATATCTTAATTTTTCAGGAGACGGGCAAACTCAAAATATAAACGAACTTACCGATATGCCTTTGAGGATTTATGTTGTTGATAGAAACAATAATCCCGCAAAAGGGCACAGAATAAAATATGAAGTTTACAGTTCTCCTGCTGGTTCCAAAGGATACAAATTAAAATCTGAAATAGTAAAAACAGATACACTTGGTATTGCCGTTAATTATTTTCATGTCGGGGACAAAGCCGGTGAATATATGATTTTGATTCAATCTAAAGATGATGCAGATGCCAATATGCTTATTTATACTGTTTACGGCAGGGAAAAATCATGGGTATTATTTTTAATTATCGGATTGGTTGGAGGTCTGGCGATATTTCTTTACGGGCTTGAAATTATGAGTAAAGGTATGCAGGCATCGTCAGGAGGAAAAATGCGGGATTTAATAAGCAAACTGACGTATAACAGATTTTTTGCCTTATTATCGGGAATTATACTTACCGTTATGTTGCAAAGCAGTAGTGCCGCAAGTGTTATGCTGGTAGGTTTTGTTCAGGCAGGACTTATGAGTTTTGCACAAAGTCTCGGGATATTGTTAGGTGCAGGAATAGGAACAACAATTACGGCACAACTTATTGCCATGAACATTGCAGATTATTCGCTGATGATTGTTGCAGCCGGTTTTGGAATAATGATATTTGCAAAGAAAGTTAAATACAATAATATCGGTAAAGCAATACTTGGTTGCGGGCTGTTATTTTTCGGAATGCTGATAATGTCTCAGGCAATGCACCCTCTCAGGTCTTATGACGGATTTATTAGTTTTATGATTAATCTGGAAAATCCTCTGGTTGGAATTTTAGTCGGATTTGTCTTTACGGCTCTTATTCAAAGCAGTGCTGCATTTATAGGAATTATGATAACACTTGCTTCGCAAGGATTTATAAGTCTTGAAGCAAGCATACCATTAGTACTAGGAACAAATCTCGGAACAGGAATAACTGCCATAATCGCAAGTTTAAATTCAAACAGAGAGGCAAAAAAAGTAGCTCTTGCTCATACATTATTCAAAGCTGTGGGAGTTTTTATATTTATCTGGTGGATACCGCAATTTGCCGATTTTTTACGAATGATATCGGGAACCTCCACCGGAGCAGATTTTTCTACAATCGAAAATATGTCTAAAGATGTTCCCAGACAAATTGCAAATGCTCATACTGTTTTTAGCCTTGGTTTGGCAATCATATTACTTCCTTTAACAAATATCTTTGCAAAAATTATCAATCGGATACTTCCTCCAAAAGCAGATATAGAAGAACAGGTATTTGCTCTTAAACATATAAATCTTAAACTAAATACATCTCCTGCAATAGCAATGAGTTTGGCAAAAAAAGAAACCGAAAGAATGAGTGATAGTGTTCTTGAGATGATTGATTTATCAATTAAACCTTTTATGGAAAGAGATGCATCTGTTTTTGAAAAATTGCAAACATTGGAAAACAAAACCGACTTTTTAAAAGAAAATATTAATAAATATTTAATAAGTATCAGTTCAGAAAACACTGATGAAGACAGGTTAAATGAAGCTTTTCAGATTATGTATGTTGCAAAAGAGCTTGAAATGATTGCCGATATAATCAATACCAATATAAGAAACCAATCTGATAAATGGCTGAAAAGTAATGCGGAATTTTCTGACGAAGGAAAAGAAGAATTGCAAACAATTCAGCTAAAAGCAATGAAACAAATCAGCAGATCAATGGATGTTTTTCATAATTTAAATCTTGAAAAGGCGAAAATTATTAAAGAAAAACAAAAAAAATATGCTTTAATGGCAGAAGAGTACGAAAAACTGCATTACGAAAGATTATTTAATCAGTACGAAAAATCATTGTCAAGTTCCAAGATTCATATAGAGCTTATCGGTTTATACAATGCAATTATCAGACATGCAACAAATATTTCGAGGATATTTTTAACATGGAGAGAGAAGTTTGAGAAGTGAGTGGCGAGTTGTGAAAAAGAATAACCTGTCAGATTAGCAAAGCGTTATTGACAGCGTTATTATTTTCAATTATTATCCGTAATATATTCCTGCTCCGGGTCCCAGAGGCAAGTTAAGCAAAGTCCATCCTATCAGCAGTAAAGACCAAAGAATAAAGAATATAAGGGAATATGGAAGCATTGTAGATATCAGAGTTCCTATTCCTGCTTTTTTGTCATATTTTTCGAAATACACAATAATAAGAGCGAAGAAGCTCATCATAGGTGATATTATATTTGTTACAGAATCTCCGATTCTAAAAACTGTTTGAGAAAGTTCGGGAGAATATCCGAGTAGCATAAACATCGGGATAAATACCGGTCCTAAAATTGCCCATTTTGCCGATGCCGAACCCATAAACATATTTATAAAGCCTGAAAGAATCACAAACATTATCAGTAAGGGTATCAGACCTATATCCATTTGTTGCAATCCGCTTGCTCCTTTAATTGCTATAATAAGTCCGAGATTACTCCATTTAAAATAAGCGACAAACTGTGCGGCAAAGAATACAAGGACTAAAAACGCAGCAAGAGTTTTAAAACTATCCACCATACCTTTTACAACATCAGCATCGGATTTGAATTTTCCTGTAACAGAGCCATAAACAATTCCCATGGTACCTGCTATAAAAAATAAAAAAGCAATAAAACCTTTTAAAATCGGTGAATGTAATATTGAATTATTAGGACCTCTTAAAAAACCGTTATCAGGTGCAATTCCTGCCACAAGGATTATTCCCCAAAGTAAAACAACAATAACAGTCCATAATAAAGCCTTTTTTTCTTTTTTATTTAATCTTTCCAATGGTTCAGGTTCAACATTTCCTGTATATTTCCCTAATCTTGGTTCAACAAAATTGTTTGTTACCCATGTACCTGCAAAAGCAATTATAAAAGTTGATACAACCATAAAATAATAATTTGCAGTCGGCAACACATAATAGTCGGGGTCTAAAATTCTAGCTGATTCGGTTGATAGTCCTGCTAACAATGGGTCTATGGTGCCTATAAAAAGGTTTGCACTAAATCCTCCCGACACTCCTGCAAATGCCGCAGCTAATCCTGCAATTGGATGACGTCCTAGAGAGTGAAAAATTATTGCACCCAGAGGAATAATCAAAACATATCCAAGGTCTGATGCAATATTTGAAAGAATTCCTGCAAATACGACTACAAAAGTTATTAATTTTTTCGGAGATTTTAATACTAACAATCTTATTGCGGAACTTATCAGTCCGCTGCTTTCAGCAATCCCAATACCCAAAAGTGCCACCATAACTATTCCCAGTGGAGCAAAACTTGTATAATTATCGACCATTTTCAGGATTATATCGTGTACTCCTTCTCTGGAAAGAAGATTTATCATTTTAACAGTTTCGCCTGTTCCCGGATGCAGAGCGCTCCATCCCAAATAAAAACCGACTGCCGATAATATCAGAGCCAATAGTGCCAGAATACCAAATAAACTTGCAGGATGCGGGAGTGCATTACCGCCTTTTTCTACTAAACTGAGTGCCTTTGTTAAAAATCCCTTTTTTTCTTTCATAGACAAATAAAATTTTCATTTAAAGCCCTCAAAAATATAATTATTTTTTAAAGTTTTTGAACAAATCAATAAAAATCGAAAAAATTATGGTACAGGATCGTTTCCGTATGTGCCCCAGGGATTACATCGTATAATTCTGCGAAAAGAAAGATAAAAACCTTTTAATAGTCCATGTTTTTTAAACGCCTCAAGTGAATAATTTGAGCAGGAAGGATTGTGCCGGCAAGATAACGGAAACCATGGTGAAATCAGATATTGATAAAGTTTTATCAGTACAATAAAAGGGAAAATAAATATTTTTCTGATTATTTTCATATTGCAAAGATAATGTTTTTTAAATGTTCAAATGTTTGGTTCTTCAAGTTTATTGAGGATTAATAGGTTGTGAGAGGGAGTAGTGAGTTGTTAACAAATCCCTTTGATCTGCTCTTTTAAAATCCTTATTTTTTCTTCCGCATCCGACTGTTTTTTGCGTTCGGCTTCAATTACCTTAGGAGGAGCATTGCTTACAAATTTTTCGTTAGAGAGTTTTTTTGTTACCGAATCCAAAAAGCCCTGAGTATATTTCAATTCCTGCTCTAATTTTTTAATTTCTTCATCTTTATTTATCAAATCTCCCACCGGTACAAAATATTCATGCGTTTTTACCATAAAACCTGCGGAAAAATCAGGTTTGGAATCAGTAAATTCAATGCCCGAAAGATTTGTAAATTTAATAATAATACTGTCTAAATTTTTATAATAATCGCCATGAGAAATTATTTTTAACTCGATTTTATTTTTTTGCGGAATATTTTTTTCTTTTCGTATTGTTCTGATATTTGCTACAACTTCTTTGCAATTGTCAAATTCCCGTATGATTTTTTTATCAAATTCTGTTTTAGGCTTAGTCCATTCTGCTATCATAATACTTTCGCTATCATTATCATTTTTAAGGAACTGCCATAATTCTTCGCTTATAAAAGGCATAAAGGGATGCAGAATTTTTATCATATTTTTAAAAAAATCCAGTGTGCTGTTGTAAGTTTTTCTGTCAATCGGTTTTTGATATTCGGGTTTGATAATTTCCAGATACCATGAAGCGAAGTCGTCCCAAAACAATCTGTAAACCGTCATCAGAGCTTCGGAAAGTCTGAAACTGTCGAATTGTTGATTTAGCTGTATTAAAGCATCGTTAAATTTTGCATCAAACCACTTGATAACAGTTTCGGAGTGTTCCGGCTGTTCAATTTTATCGTCAATTTCCCATGTATTAATAAGTCTGAAAGCATTCCATATTTTATTTGCAAAATTTCTTCCCTGTTCGGGCAGACTGTCGTCATACAGCAAATCTCCTCCTGCGGGAGAACAAAGTAACATTCCAACCCTTACTCCGTCGGCACCGAATTTTTCAATCAGTTCTATCGGCTCGGGCGAGTTTCCTAGTGATTTAGACATTTTTCGCCGCTTGACATCGCGAACTATTCCATGCAAATAAACATTTGAAAAAGGTTTTTCGCCTGCAAATTCGTATCCTGCCATAATCATTCTGGCAACCCAGAAAAAGAGAATCTCCGGAGCAGTTATCAGGTCGTTTGTAGGATAATAATATTTGAATTCGGGATTATCGGGATTTCGGATGCCGTCAAAAACAGAAATGGGCCATAACCATGAGCTGAACCATGTATCCAGAACATCCTCATCCTGCCGTAAATCTTTGGCAGAAATATTTTTATTATTGGTTTTCTTCCGTGCCAGTTCAACAGCTTTATCAATATTGTCAGCTACTACAAACTCATTACTGTCGGGTAAATAATATGCCGGAATTCTGTGTCCCCACCACAACTGGCGACTGATGCACCAATCCCTTACATTCTCCATCCAGTGTTTGTAAACATTTTTGAATTTTGTGGGAATAATATTTATTTCGCCGGTTTCAATAGCTTTAACTGCCGGTTTAGCCATTTCGGACATTTTCAAAAACCACTGCAAAGACAATTTTGGTTCAATAACTGAATTTGTACGTTCAGACCTGCCGACTTTATTCATATAATCTTCGGCTTTTATCAGCAGATTTTCTTTTTCAAGAAGTTTTACCGCCGATTCACGGGCTTTAAATCTGTCTTCACCGACAAAAATCCTTGCATTTTCATTTAAAGTCCCGTTATCATTAAAAATATCTATGCTTTCGAGATTATGCCTTAAGCCGATTTCGTAATCATTAATATCATGAGCCGGCGTAACTTTAAGGCATCCCGTCCCGAATTCCATATCAACATAATCGTCAAAAATTATCGGAACTTCACGATTTACCATCGGAACGATTGCTTTTTTGTCTTTAAGATGTTTATATCTTTTATCATTTGGATTAACGCATAAGGCAGTATCTCCCAGAATAGTTTCGGGGCGTGTGGTAGCAATTGTTACAAAGTCTTTTTCGCCTGCAATTTGATATTTTACATGATATAATTTGCTGTTTTCTTCGGTATGTACAACTTCCTCGTCAGATACGGCAGTTTTTGCATCGGGGTCCCAGTTTACCATTCTTACGCCTCTGTAAACAAGCCCTTTATTATATAAATCAATAAAAACTTCAATTACAGATTCGGAACGGATTTCGTCCATTGTAAAGCATGTTCTTTCCCAGTCGCAAGATGCTCCGAGTTTTTTAAGCTGTTCAAGAATAATTCCTCCGTGTTTTTCTTTCCAGTCCCATGCATGTTTAAGAAATTCTTCTCTTGAAAGTTTATTTTTATCTATACCTTCATCTTTAAGTTTTGCAACAACTTTGGCTTCGGTAGCAATTGATGCATGGTCTGTGCCCGGCACCCATACGGCATTTTTGCCTAACATTCTTGCCCGGCGTACCAAAATATCCTGTATGGTATTATTAAGCATGTGTCCCATGTGCAAAACTCCGGTTACATTAGGCGGAGGAATAACATTTACATAAGGTTCACGCTTATCAGGTTTGGAATGAAAAAATCCTTTATCTAACCAGTATTTATAATGCTTATTTTCAATTTTTGCAGCTTCGTATTTTGTAGAAATATCCATATCAAAATTTTATAACTTTTTAATTTGCAAAAATATAAAAATGATTTTGAATTTAAATCATCTTATATGAAAAAGGTATTGCAGGGGAATTAATAGATTATCATAATACCGCCTTTACGAAGCTTTGCTGAGTACCTAAAATCGTTTTTCTACCTGAATAATATACTTACAATATTGGCATTTGTAAAATTATTAAATAATCCGTATTTTTACAGACTTAAAAAACATACATATATGAAAACATTATTATCAGTATTTTTATCTATAACTTTGATTTTGGCTATTGCTTGTAAGGGACAAGATTCAAAAGAATATTATGAAAAAGGAGTTGAAAAATTTGAAACCGGTAATAACTTAGAAGCGATAGAATACTTTAACAAGGTTATAGAGATTGATGGCAATCATGCAAATGCCTATTTTTACAGAGGAAGTGCAAAATATTATCTCAATGAATTCAAAGAAGCAAAATCAGACTTTACAAAAGCACTGAAAATTGACTCTGAGTTTTCTGACGCATATCATGACAGAGCTTATGTAAAGCACAAGTTTGGAGATTATCATGGAGCAATAGAAGATTTTAGTAAGGCAATAGAATTTAATCCTGACTTTGCATTGGCATATCTTAATATGGCGGGAGTAAAATTAGATATGGGGGATTTAGAAGGAGCGATATCAGATTATAGCAAAGCAATTGAAATTGATGCGAATTATTCACTGGCATATTTTAACAGAGGAGTTGCAAAATATTCTCTCGATGATAAAAAAGGAGCAATAGAAGACTTTAGCAAAGCAATTGCAATTGACCCCGAATATGCTAATGCCTATTTTAACAGAGGATTTATAAGACATCTTATGGGCGATGAAAAAAACGGTTGTATTGATATGAACAAGGCAGCAGAATTAGGTTCAACAGAAGCTGATGATGCAATAAAAAGTCTTTGTAACTAAATTCAATAATAATTTTACAACACAATATTTGCACTTATTTTAAAAGCAAAATTATCAATTTCTTTAGACAGGGCATAAGGACCGTAACGATAATAAATCCCAATTCCAAATCCGGAAATATTAAGAACATAAATATTATTTATCTGTAATCCTGACTCATAATATCCTTTGTGCATTGTTGTTGTTTCGGGATCTAATATCGGGAAAACCAGAATATCTTTTGCATCGCCCCATCCTGCACTACTTGTAAGAACAAATCTTGGTTGCCAGTTTTTAGTTTTAAATAATAAAGTTCCAAAATCATGTCTTACATGAATATTTGCAAATCTTTGAGAAATAAACTCATGCGGACGCATTGTGTTAAATGTATTATTTACATTAATGTATGAATATGTACCCTCACCATAATAAAATTTGGAATATGGAACATTTCCTTCAGTTAGTCCTCCGGTAATTGTAATATGAGTATCTCCATACCATTTTGTTGTAATTTTTTTATAAATCTGCGCCTCATATTTCTGGTATTCGTGCTGGCCGTCCAATACAGATAGTCCTTTAATAAAATTAAAATATAAAACAGGATAATTTGTACCAAGACTTATACGATTTCCTCTCGGAGTCTGAAAAAATTTTTCTTTATAAGCATATCTTAAATATATTCCCAGTTCGGTATTACGAAAATGTTTTACCATATTAGGATTATTATAATATTGTGATAAATCAAAGTCTAAATCCATAATATAATATCTCATATTATTGATAATTGTAATTTCGCTGTGTTTAAACAATATATCTGCACTTAAATACCTTAAGGCATTAAATCTGAATCCTGCATAATATTCTGTAACAGAGTCCATCTGAGAAGTAAAAAAATGTCGGAAATTTTCATTTGATAAAAGATTTGTTTGCTTATTAAAATAATATGAGTCGCTGTATTTTAAATCCTGTTTATAACCAAATCTGAGTTTGGTATCCGATGGTTTATGAAAAATGAATTCTATTTCACCGCCATATTTCCATACTTTATCACGAAAACCGTAAGCAAAATGACCTCCTATGCTCATCCATGGCAATAGTCTGTGATTGGTATTAGCACCCAATCCAAGTCTGTAGCCTTCATATTCGTTATGCCACATTATTTTATTCAGGTCAAAATTTAAAAATCTATAAGCTATATTTCCTGTTGCCATAATTTCGAGGGACTCAATAATTCTGTCAAAATTCATTTCTTCTCCGATACTGTCAATAACATCATAAGTTTTTAGGTCTTTTTCGGAAAGCGGATTTGTTCTGAATAAATTCCAGAAAAATTCATCTTGCTTATGGGCATCTTCTTTTATTTCAACTCTAATATGATTAAAATCTCTGCGTTTAAAATCAGGATCCAGACTTATATCACTCAAATACGACCTGCCAACCCCGACAACAGGTACATTAACAGTGTCGGCAGAAGCTTGAAGAAAATTAAAAATAATTTCGGTGTTAAGCTGAACCGGAAACCATTGTTTTTCATCAATAAATTTATATTTCTGCTGAATTATTATGTCCATTGCTCCTGATGATTCATAAGGTCTTGCACTTACATTTTGGATAGCATAATTATTTGAATTGATATGTAAAACTCCCTGAAGTCCGTCAAAATTTTTTCCTTTGCCGGGACGAAAAGATATAATAAAAATTGTATCTGCTCTTTCGTTATACATTGTATCTTCAATAAGAAAAAAATACCGTCGCGTGCTTCCTCTACTTATAGGATTTACATATCTATTGTCCAAAATGCTTATAAACTCGTCATAAAATGAAAAAGACTGAAACTGGGAAGTTAACAATGTAAAGCTCGGATTTTTCAGTCCTGAAATCCTATGTGCCAGAACTTCTTCTTTATTATTATTGGGATAACGAAATCTCCTTTCGGTAACAGACTCGGTTATAAATAAATGCTGAGTTTCAAAAAAATCTCTAATCCTTTCTATGTTCGATTTTGCAGTGTCAATTGCAATACTGTCGGGTTGTTCTGTTTCTTTAGGAATACTGTCTTGTTCTGACTTATCATTAAGTTTTATACCGTCTAAATCAACTGTAAAAAACATTTTACTGTACTGAACAAAAGAAAACGAAGTCATTTTTTCCGGATTATTTTTATCGGTATTTCGTATTACTTCTTTAATAATTCTGTGAGCAGGATTTTCTCCCGGAAGAACAAGAACTTCATCAAGACGATATGCATCTTTTTCCAAAAATATTTCGAAATATGATTTATCAATAAACTCCTGTTTTTCAATAACTTTTGTAACATATCCGAGATAGCTTACCCGAAAAAACTCTATGTTTTCCCTGTTATTTATGGTAAAATAACCATTCAGATCTGTTGTAGTGCCAAGATTTTTCGAATTATATACAATATTCACGAATGCAAGGGGTTCTTTGTTTTCTTTGTCATATACCTTGCCTGCAAACTTTTGCTGAGAAATAGCAGAATTTACTATAAACAAAGCATTTAATAACAATATAAACCACAAGAACTTCTTATTCATGCATACCTGTTTTAAGCATAGTTATTTCTCTGTCGGTCAGAAATCTCCACTTACCTCTGGGAAGATTTAACTTTGTTAATCCTGCAAAATAAACTCTGTCTAATCTTTTTATATTATATCCGTATTTTTCAAAAATTCGTCGTACAATACGATTTCTGCCGGAGTGTAATTCTATTCCTATTTCGTTTTTTTTATTATCTACATAGTTTATAGCATCTACTTTGATAAATCCGTCATCAAGTTCTATGCCTGCAGCAATTTCCTCCAAATGCTCTTTATTTACTTTACTGTCGAATACTACATGATATATTTTCTTTTTATTATACTTAGGATGACTTAATTTTTTTGTAAGTTCTCCGTCATTTGTCAAAAGTAAAAGTCCTGTTGTATTCCGGTCTAATCGCCCCACAGGATAAACTCTTTGAGGAATTTTATTTTTTATCAGATCAATAACAGTTTTTCTTCCTTCGGGGTCGTCTAAAGTCGTAACAAAATCCTTGGGCTTATTCATTAATATGTAAACTTTTTTTTCCGCTTTAATTACCGAACCGTCATATTTAACCGTGTCGTCGGGATTAACTTTTGTACCAAGCTCTGTAACAACTTTTCCATTAATTTCAACAACTCCCGTAGCAATCAGTGTATCTGCTTCACGTCTCGAACATATTCCCGCATTTGAAAGAAATTTATTTAGTCTTATTGTATTATCCGAACTCCCTGATTTCTCTTTAACAGGACTTATCCTCTTTCCTTGAGTTTGAAACTTATTCGTAATATTTGCTTTTTTATAAACTCTTTTTTTATGCATAATATTTTTTTTACAAAGATATAGTATTTTGCGAAGATTTTAATTATTTTTTAAAATTGTATTACAATAAAGCAATACACTTTATTTAATATTTAATGGATTTTATCTAATATTTTTTTGTAAAAAATCTACTAAGAGCCAACATTTCAGCAGAAATAAAATTTCTGTGACATTTTTTTTCTATAAGTTTTAATAATAAAAAAATAGTTTAT
>SLSH01000284.1 GCA_007130555.1 Bacteroidales bacterium | reverse complement strand
TTTAAAATAATTTATAATAATTCTAAATAATATTGATTTTTTATTTATTTTTAACCCGATGAATTTTAGTGTAAACAAAAATAGAATAATTGCATTTATAGGCTTATTATCAATAAGTTGGCTTTTGATAAATAATTCAGTTTTTCTTCATTATCACAAGTTGGATGACGGAAGTTATGTAGTTCATGCACACCCTTTTAATAAATCTGCCGAAAAATCAGACACAGGAGGGAAACATCAACATACAAATAAAGAATTGTTGGTTATAAATTTTGTGAACACTATCCTGATTTCAATTATTATGATTGCAGGTTTATCTATTTTCTTAAAAATAATCGTACAAAAAATATACACTTCCACATTTTTGTCATTTCTTGACATTTTTCTTGATGTGGTAAAAGCAAGACCTCCTCCTGCTTGTAAAATTTAAATAATAGGTAATAGTATTTTGTTATTACCATAATTGTAATTTTTATAAGTAGTAAGTTTTAATAATAATCAAATGAAAAAAATAGTAATTTTAATATTGATTTTAACAGTAATCAATGTATATTCACAGGATAAGACAGATGCAAATATTTTCGGACATGTTGTACATAACGGCGAGCATATTGCATTTGCCAATGTTATGATAAAAGGTACAACAATCGGTACTTCAACGGATGAAACAGGGCATTTTTTCCTGATTAATTTACCTGAGGGGACTCATACTATAATCGTTCAGGCATTGGGTTATAAGACAATTGAAAAAACGGTTGAAGTTGTAGTCGGGCAATCAATAGAAGTTGATTTTGAATTACAACAAGACATATTTGGTCTTGATGAAGTTGTTATTACAGGGGACAGAAATCTAAAAATCAGACGGGTTTCGACAGTACCTGTAAGTATTATTACTCCAAGAACTTTTGAACAATCTTCAAGCCTGGTTATCAGCGACGGATTAAATTATTGCTCAGGTCTGAGAATAGAAAGCAATTGTCAGAATTGCGGATTTAATCAATTAAGAATGAACGGATTAGAAGGTCCGTATTCGCAAATATTAATTAATAGTCGTCCTATTTTTAGCGGACTTATGGGAGTTTACGGATTAGAATTAATTCCGGTAAATATGATAGAAAGAATTGAGATAATAAAAGGAGGAGGCTCTGCTTTGTACGGAAGCAATGCAATAGGGGGAACGGTAAATCTGATTTTAAAAGACCCAATAAGAAATAATTATGAATTTGGCGTTCACTCGGGAGTAATAGGCGGAGATTTTAATGATATGTCATCTGTAGCTCTTGATAATACTGTCAGAATTAATACTTCTATAATTTCAGGAGATTCTAAAACAGGATTATCGGTATATGGATTTAATCGCAACAGAGATTATTTTGATGCCAACGGAGATGGTTTTTCCGAACTAACACAAATAAAAAATACCACCATCGGTTCGAGATTATTCCACAGATTTAATCCGAAAAACAAAATTACCTTAGATTTTTTTAATATAAACGAAGAACGTAGAGGTGGTAACAAATTTGAACTTCCCTATCATCAAACTGATATTACCGAAGCAGTAAGGCATAACATAAATACAGCGGCATTGAGTTATGACAGATATTTAAGGGATAAGGATATTCTATCCGTATTTGTTTCGGGACAATATGTTAACAGAGATTCGTACTACGGTGCAGAGCAATCTCTCAAAGACTATGGCAAAACAAAAGATTTAAGTTATACCGCAGGAGCTCATTATACTTTTATGCGGGGAAAACAGAATTTAATATTCGGAGTTGAAAATACAGGAAATCATTTAAAAGATATTAAATTGGGTTATCCCGAATATTCTATTGTTAATGATGAGATTATAATTGAACATATTCCAAATACGAATGTCGCTAATCAACTCCTTAATATTGCAGGAACATTTGCACAATACGAACAAACTATCGAAAAATTTAAGTTTAGTCTGGGTGCAAGATTTGATAATTATAATATTACCTGTAAAAATAAAATTTCCGAATCCAAATCAGGAAATGTATTTATTCCGAGAGGAAATATATTGTATGATTTTTCGGATATGTTACAGGCTCGTTTAAGTTATGGCAAGGGGTATCGTGCTCCACAGATTTTTGATGAAGATTTACATATTGAAACTTCAGGCTCAAGGCAGGTAATTTACAGAAATGATCCTGACTTGAAGCAAGAAAACAGTCACAGCTTAATGGCATCATTTGATGTTAATACATCTATCGGAGAAAATACAAAAATAAATTTAATTGCCGAAGGATTTTACACTATACTTGAAAATGCTTTTGCTAATGAATTTGGTAAACCCGATGAAAACGGAACGGTAATATTTACAAGAGTTAATGAAGAAGCAGGTGCAATTGTAAGAGGTATTAATCTGGAATTACGAGTTAGTCCTTCAAGGATTTTTAATTTCACTTCGGGATTTACATTACAACAAAGTTATTTCGAAGAAGAACAGGAGTTTGATGAAACAAGATTTTTCCGAACGCCCGGAGATTACGGATATTTTACTATGGAATGGCTTCTGTCGCAAAAATTCAGTGTGTCTTCTACGGGAACATATACCGGAAAAATGCTTGTGCCGTATTTTGGAATGCAATTGGATAATCCTGAAGAAGGAGAATTAAGAACTTCAAATCCATTTTTTGATATGGGGTTAAGGCTTAATTATAAAATAAAATTCAATGGTGCAGGATTACAAATTTTCGGCGGTGTCAGGAATATATTTAATTCTTATCAGACAGATTTTGACACGGGAATAGACAGAGATGCGGGATATATCTACGGTCCTACACAACCAAGAACTATATACATAGGAATAAATTTTGGTAATGTGTTGTAGTTAGTGGAAAGGGGATAAGGGTATAGGGTATAGGGTATAAGGTATAAGGTATAAGGTATAGGGTATAAGGGGTGTTCCATATACCTCTATACCTTCAGAATTACTCATAATCCATTATAATAGTAATAGACTCAAAACTTTCCGCATATTATATTCCGAGTGTAGCAATCATAACTGCTTTAATTGTGTGCAGTCTGTTTTCGGCTTCATCAAATACAATAGACATTGGAGACTCAAAAACTTCTTCGGTAACTTCCATAGATTCCAGTCCGAATTTTTGATAAATTTCTTCTCCGACAGTAGTATCTCTGTTATGGAATGCGGGCAAACAGTGTAAAAATTTCACATCAGGATTTCCTGTTTTCTTAACGAGTTCCATATTAACCTGATATGGTTTTAAAAGATTGATTCTTTGTTCCCATACTTCGGCAGGTTCTCCCATAGAAACCCAAACATCTGTATAAAGGAAATCACAATCTTTAGCCCCTTCATCAATACTTTCGGTAATTGTAATTTTTGCACCTGTATGTTTTGCAATTTCTTTACATTGAGCAACAAGTTTTTCGTCAGGCCAAACAGATTTTGGAGCACATGCTCTGAAATCCATACCCATTTTAGCGGCACCGACCATTAAAGAATTACCCATATTATTTCTTGCATCTCCGAAGTAAGCAAATTTTAACTGATCTAAAGGTTTATCGGAGTGCTCCATCATAGTCATAAAGTCGGCAAGTATTTGTGTAGGGTGGAATTCGTTTGTTAATCCGTTCCATACAGGAACACCTGCATA
>SLSH01000094.1 GCA_007130555.1 Bacteroidales bacterium | reverse complement strand
GGAATATTTGAATCTTTAAATTCCATATTATCCAATTTCCATGTCCCAACCAGCAGTTTGGAATATTCGGATTTTTTGCTGACCTGCTGTCCGAAAATTAAATTTGAACTTAATAATAGAATTAATATCGCTGCAATTTTTGTAATATTTACAATATTTTTATTCATTCGTAATCAATTTATTTGTTGCTAAGTTAAGAATTTTACTTTTAATTTCCAAACTTTTAAGAATTTCCGGCATTCTTTTATAACATGTATCTGTAATAAAAATTTGTCCGAATTCATTCTGCGAAACCAGTTTAGTGATTTGAATAACTCTTTTTTCATCTAATTTATCAAATATATCATCAAGTAATAATATCGGCGATAAATTAAGATTTTGTTTTAAATAATCAAATTGTGCAAATTTTAAACTCAAAATATAGCTTTTTTGTTGTCCCTGCGAACCATATTTTTTAATAGAAAATCCGTTTAAAACAAACTCAAAATCGTCTTTATGTACTCCGCAAGTTGTAAATTTAAAAATTCTGTCTTTATTGAGACTTTTTATAAGTAGATTTTGAAAATCATTATTATTTAACTGAGACTGATAAACCAGATTTACTTTTTCTGCTTTATTTGAAATGATGTTATAATATTCCTGAAAAATTTCAACTATGTCTTTATTGAATTTTTTTCTTGTTTGATAAATAATTTCACCATGTTCAACAAGTTTAATATCCCATGCTTCAATACTTTCCAAATCTATTTTTGAATTGTCGCTTAAACTTTTCAGCAAATAATTTCTTTGCTCTAATGCTTTACTATATGCAATAAGATTATTCAAATAATTTCTGTCAAACTGGGATATTATTGTATCAGCAAATTTTCTTCTTATTTCGCTCCCCCCTCCCACAAGGTTTATATCGGTTGGAGTTGAGAAAACAAGAGGTATAAACCCGATATGCTCGGATAATTTTTGGTACTGGATTCCGTTTTTGCGAAAAGATTTATTTTTACCGGCTTGTACTCCGCAGTATATATTTTCATCATTTTCATTTCTTGAAAAAACACCGTCAATAGTAAAAAATTCTTCCTCGTGTCTGATATTTATTTTATCAACAGAATTGATAAAACTTTTACAAAATGACAAATAATGTATGCTGTCTAAAAGGTTTGTTTTACCTATTCCGTTATCACCGATAAAACAATTTATTCTTTCACTCGGGACAAATTCAAAAGAGTCAAAATTTTTAAAATTAACAAGAGATATTTTTTTTAAATACATCTATTTATAATTATTACGGATTGTACTGTGATTTATTTAATATTTTTTGATAATCTGTCATATTCATTAAGTCGCTGACACTAACCTCTTTATTGGTTTCCATAAAAGCCCGTACTATTTGCCATCCCAACCAGTTTCCTGTACGCGGAGGGCTGTCATTTCCGAAATCCGAAGTAAAGGGTGCATTTTTGGTAAATTTTCTGATTACAAGATGGTCCGAAGAAAACAATAGTTGTTTGCTAACCAGATATGTCCACATATCTTTTTCGTATGTTTCGCAATATGCCTGTTGCATTTCGTTATAAGCAATTTTGTAACGGTCTTTGTAATTCGGGAAACATACGTCAAGAAAATATAATATCATCCCGTTATAAATCATTTTATTTATTAAATTATCAACCGAATCATTGTATGGAAATTCCATCAGAGCATAAGCTTTCAATACATCAAGCGGGATTCTTTCGGGTGTCATTTCAACTCTGGCAAAATAAGGTATCGAAAGCATATCATATAATTCGTTGTCTTTACCGAGATATTTATCCAATCCTACTCCGATAAAATCTTCGGTTGTAACTATGGATTGATTAAATCCTCCGTTAAAAGCTATAACTCTCGGTATCTTTTTATCCGGGAAATAACAGTTAAAATATCTGAAAGCCAAAGATAATTCTTGATTTATATCCAAATAGTCCGCAAAAACTTCATTAATAGATTTATATGCTTCCGTAACGGCATAATCGGTTAAAAAAGTTCTTACATAAGTTAAATACGATTGGCTTTCGACACCTCCGATACTAATTATTTTATGATTATAAACATCAAAAAAGATATCATATTTGTTTTGGATTTCTACAATTTTTTTCATCGGATTTTCTTTCGATATATCAAAAAAATCTTTGTCAAATCTTTCTAATTCAACTTCAATATCAATATCCGAAATATCACAATAAAGAGAAGCGGTTTTTTTTATAAAAGTTAATAATATAATAACAATTACGCCTGTTAAAATTATTGCTGAAAAAAATATTCTATTTTTTTTATTCATTATATCAACTTAATAATTTTTTGTTACTTTTGTGAAAAACAAAATTAGTATTAATTTTTAATATTTAGTGTTATGAAAAAGATAATAATATTATTGGTTTTTTCTTTATATATTACAAATATCTTCGCACAAAATTTTTCAGGAGGGTTATTTATTGGTCCTGCAATATCATGGGTTTCAACCGACAGCCGTATTATTGACAGAGATAAAATAAAACTCGGATATACTTTTGGCGCTACTGCTGATTTAAGAATTTTCGATAATTTTGATCTGGCATTAGGGTTAAAATTTAATAATATCGGAGGCTCAATAAAATTTTTACACGGAGCAACAGGACTTAAAGCAGAAGAAATAACATTGCCCGATACACTGCCCCCGGGAAGTGCTATGAATTTCAATCTTGATTATATCGCCGTTCCTATAGGATTTAAAGGTAAAACAAACGAAATAGGTCATACCACTTATTTTCTTAAAGGAGGTGCAACTCCCATGGTTAATATAAAGAAAAAAGGTGATATCTCTACTTTTTCCGACCTGATAATCAAAGACCATGTAAATACTCTGAACTTTGCATGGCATATAGGAGGAGGATTTGAATATGCGCTTGCGGGAAGTACAAGACTTCTTGTAGAACTTATTTATACAGGAGGTCTTATGGATTTTAGTAAATTTAAGGACAAGGACAAAAACGATTTAATATTTGCGAATGATGAAAGAAGTAAAACCGGAGACCCAAAAACTACAATTAATGATATTTCTCTTAAAGTAGGAATTCTTTTTTAATTATAAAAAATAAGATAATTCCTGATATGTTTTAATAAAATTATACAGGATTTATTTAAAAGATATGAAAATTGCTCTTGCACAATTAAATTATCATATCGGGAATTTCCAAAAAAATTCTCAGAAAATTATTGATGCAATAAATGAAGCTAAAACAGAAAATGCAGATTTAATAGTCTTCTCGGAATTGGCAGTTTGCGGATACTCTCCTTTAGATTTATTAGAGAGCAAACTCTTTATACAAAACTGCGAAAAAACAGTTAAAGAAATATCGGCTCATTGTGATAATATTGCGGTAATTATCGGAGCTCCCGTAATCAATAAAGACAAAGGCAAAAAGCTATTTAATGCAGGATTATTTATATATAATAAAGAAATAAAACACACAGTCAGAAAGACTCTTTTACCAAATTATGATGTTTTTAATGAAAGCAGATATTTTGAGCATAATTCGGAGTTTGAGGTCATAGAATTTAAAGGAAAAAAGATTGCCCTTACAATATGCGAAGACTTATGGGACGAACAAAGTGTAAATACAAACTTCGAAAAAGCAG
>SLSH01000295.1 GCA_007130555.1 Bacteroidales bacterium | reverse complement strand
TTATCGGTTTTTATTAGTATATTATAATATTCCATAAAACTGATTTTCAGTTTTGTTCTTAAATAATAATAAACGAAGAACCAAAGTACCGGAAAAATCAAACCTAAAATAAGTCCGATGTACGGTTTATTAAATTTTTTCGGTTTATAATAATTCTGTTCTTCTAAATCTATGTTATGATTATTCATGTTCATATTTTAAAAAATCTTTTTAAGTTTTTCCAAACAACTATAATCTGTAAAATCAATTTTTACGGGCACTATTGCGGCATAATTATTTTTTAATGCATATTCGTCAGTTTCGGTATCTTCGGGTTGAAAATTGTGGAATTCGCCTGTAAGCCAATAGTAATCAAACCCATAAGGATCTTTTCTTTTTTCAAATTCTTCTTTCCACACTCCTTGAGTTTGTTTACAGACTTTAATTCCTTTAAAATCTTTTTCTTTAATTGCAGGAAAATTTACGTTTAATGAGACAAATTCCGGCAATCCGTTTTCCAGAATATGCAAAAATATTTTTTCGCTGTATTTTACTGCTAAGTCAAAATCTGCATCTTTTGAATAATCTAACAATGAAAATCCTATTGACGGTATTCCGTAGAAACCGGATTCGATTGCTGCACCCATTGTTCCCGAATAAATTACACTGATTGCCGAATTTGAACCATGATTAATTCCTGATACCATTATATCTGGTTTTTTTGGCAGAAGCTGATTTAATGCTAACTTAACGCAATCAACGGGAGTGCCGGGAACCGCTATGATTGTTAATCCGTCTTCTTTCAGATATGTTTTAGTTCTTAATGGTTTAAGTAAACTGATAGAATGGCTCATCCCCGATTGCCCGTGTTCGGGAGCCACAACAAATACTTCTCCGTACGGGCGAACCATATCAATTAATTTTTTAAGTCCGGGAGCATCTATTCCGTCATCGTTTGATACAAATATTAATTTTTTATCTTTCACTTTTATGTCTTTAAATTTTGCACAAATATAACAAAATGGAAATTGTTTAGCCCTAAATTTATCAAATTATTTTATATCTCAATATACAATCCGTCTTCTGCTTTAATGGTTTCGGAAAAAATTTGTTTTGCTTCATCCACCAATATGTCTGTATTTTTGTATCGTGTCGAAAAATGTCCTATAATTAATTTCCCCGCATTGGTATGTTTTGCTGCCATACCTGCCTGATATGCCGTAGAGTGGAATGTTTTTTTCGCCAGGTCTTTATCCGTTTCCGCAAATGTAGCCTCATGATACAACAAATTAATATCTCTAAAATATTTTGATAAATTCTCTAAAAACATTGTGTCGGAACAATATGCAAATGCTCTTGATTTAGGAGCAGGAATAGTAAGTTCCGAATTTTTGATAGTTTTTCCGGAAGCAGTTACAAAGTCATTGCCGTTTTTAATTTTATGAATATCTGCAATAGAAATATTATATTTTTCGACATATTCTTTTTTTATATTCGGTTGTTTTTCTTTTTCCTGAAAAAGAAATCCATAAGTTTCTCTGCTATGAATGAGTGGGAAGCTGAAAACATTAAAATTTTTATCTTCACATATCAAATTTTTTCCATTATTTTTTAATTGAATAAAATTAAGCTGATAACTAAGCTTATATTTACTAAAATCAAATATGTGATTTATAATATTTTCCAGTTCTGAGGGAGCATACAGGTTTATTTTTTGTTTTCTGCCCATTAAGCTGAAAGATGACAAAAGTCCAAAGATCCCGTAAAAATGGTCTCCGTGTAAATGACTGATAAAAATATTTTTAAGTTTTCCGAAGGGGATTTTAAATTTTCTCATTTGCATTTGAGTTCCTTCTGCACAATCAATCAAATATGGCGTAGTATTACACAGTACAACTTGTGCAGATGCAAAAGAATCTGCACTTGGCAATGCACTATTACTTCCCAATATTCTTAATCCAAAATTCATTTATAACTTTTAAAAAAAGCTATTCCCTGTATGAGAATAGCTTTAAATAAACCAATATTATAAAACTATCAGCTACTTTTATTTTTCTGCATCTTCATCGTCTTTTTTGCTTTTTTTCTTAGCAGTAGTTTTTTTCTTTTTGGGTTCTTCTGCCTTTTCTACACCATCATCTTTTTCTGTTTTTTTCTTTTTAGCTGCAGTTTTCTTCTTTTTAGCTTTAGCTTCTTCCTTTTCCTCTTCATCTTTATCTGCTTTTTTTGATTTAGCTTTTGTTTTTGTAGCTTTTTTTGCAGTTTTTTCTTCTTTTACTTCGGCATTTGCTTCTTTAACGATTTTAGTTTCCTCTTTTGCTGAAACTTCTTCTTTTTCTTTGACATCTTCCTGTTCTTTATCAATCTTTTTATCTTTTACTTCTTCTGCAACAATTTTTGCTTCTGTTTGTTTTTCAGTATCTTTTTTTATTTTTTTATCTTTTTCTTCAATTTCTTTTTTTAATGCTGCTAAATCAGTAACGTCTCCAAATGTTGTTTTTTCCATTTTATCGGCAATATTTTTAACTTTTTTGCCTCCTTTTGATTGTGTTTTTTTGTCTTTTCTGCTTTCAGCAATTTTTGCTCTTTCTTCATCTTCATGTATTCTACTGTGCGATACAAATATTTTCTTAGCATCTTTATTAAACTCTATTACTTTGAAGTTTAGTTTTTCGTCTAATTTTGCCTTTGCACCATCTTCTTTGACAAGATGTTTTGGAGTTGCAAATCCTTCTACTCCATAAGGCAGAGAAATAATCGAGCCTTTTTCGTTAACTTCCACTATAGTACCTTCGTGTATAGAGTCGTTAGTAAATATTGTTTCGAAAACCTCCCACGGATTTTCTTCTATTTGTTTGTGTCCCAGGCTTAGTCTTCTGTTTTCCTCATCAATTTCCAACACTACCACTTCCATATCTACATCAATAGAAGTAAATTCTGCGGGATGTTTAATTTTCTTTGTCCACGAGAGGTCAGAGATATGAACCAATCCGTCCACACCTTCTTCGAGTTCTACAAATACTCCAAAGTTTGTAAAGTTTCTGACTTTTGCAGTATGTTTAGAATTGACCTGATACCGTTTTTCGATATCTTTCCATGGGTCAGGATATAATTGTTTAATACCGAGAGACATTTTTCTTTCTTCTCTGTCTAAGGTTAAAATTATCGCTTCAACTTCGTCATCAATTTTCATAAAATCCTGTGCACTTCTTAAATGTTGAGACCATGACATTTCGGAGACATGTATCAGTCCTTCAACGCCTGGTTTAATTTCGATAAATGCGCCATAGTCTGCAAGGACAACGACTTTTCCTTTTACTTTATCTCCGATTTTCATGTCTTCGTCAAGCGACTCCCACGGATGAGGTGTAAGCTGTTTATATCCGAGTGCTATTCTTTTCTTTTCATCATCAAAATCCAGAATTACAACATTTATTTTTTCATCAAGTTTAACTACTTCTTCGGGATGATTTACTCTTCCCCACGATAAATCTGTAATATGGATAAGTCCGTCAACGCCTCCCAGGTCAATAAATACTCCGTAACTGGTAATATTTTTCACAACCCCTTCTATTACCTGTCCTTTTTCAAGTTTAGCAATTATTTCTTTTTTCTGTTCTTCTAATTCTGCTTCGATAAGAGCTTTATGTGAAACGACGACATTTTTAAATTCTTCATTTATTTTTACGACTTTAAAGTCCATTGTTTTATCAACAAAAATGTCATAATCGCGAATTGGTTTTACATCAATTTGAGAGCCGGGTAAAAATGCCTCAATACCAAATACATCAACTATCATACCTCCTTTAGTACGACATTTAATATATCCTTTAATGATTTCATTATTTTCGTAAACTTCATTAATTCTGTCCCATGCTTTTAAAGATTTGGCTTTATTATGAGATATTAGCAGCTGTCCGTCTCCGCTATCAATATTTTCGACAAAAACTTCTACTTTATCTCCCACTTTAGTATCCGGTTCGTAGCGAAACTCATTTGCATTTATTACTCCTTCGGATTTATATCCGATATTAACGACAACTTCCCGTTTATTCATAGCCGCGATAGTTCCTTCAACAACTTCTCCCTGTTGTACGGCACTTAGAGTTTCATCATATAGTTTTTCAAGGTTTTCTCTTTCTTCTTTTGAATATACTTGTTCTTTTTTTCCAATTAAATCCCAGTTAAAATCAGTTAACGGGTCCATTCTGGGTTTTAATATTTCTTCTTCTTTGGGTTTTGAGGTTTCTTTTGGAGTTTTTGCAGTAGTCGTACTTTTTTTATAGGAAGAGTCCTTTTTTTCTTCAACAGTTTCTTCTTTTGCTTTTTGGGGTTCCTCTTTTTCTTCGATAATCTCTTCTTTTATTTCGGAAACTTCCTTCTCTTCTTCAACAATCTTATCTTTTGTTTTCGAAGGTTCCTCTTTTGTAAGTTCATCTTTTGCTTCGGAGACTCCCTTTTTCTTCTCTTTTTCTTTTTTCTTTTCGGCAACAACTTCTTCTTTGTCTTCTTCCTTTTCTTTTTCTTTTTTCTGTTCTTTTACCTCTTCTACCTCTTCATCTTTCACAAGCTTTTCAGATTTGTTTTCACTTTTTTTCTCATTTTTTTCTTGAGACTGACTTTGTTTGTCATCCTGAACGTTTTGAGTTTCTTCGTTCTCTTCGTTCAATCCGTTGTTTTTAGTTTCTTCTGTCATGTTAATAAATTTCTTAAATTAATAAATTAGACTTTATATATAAATTTTTTTCGAGTTGCAAAAGTAATATTTTTAATTGATTTACAAAGCTTTTTTAATAAAAAAAGCTAAATATTATTGGTTTTAAATTATTTAGAAATATTTATTGCTAGTTTTTTATCCTTAATCCGGATAAAATTAACTTTTATTATATTTGATTTTGAGATATTTTATTATTGATTCAAAAATTTGTATTCCGTCAGTATTTTTCAGTTCGGGATCAGATGCTCTTTCGGGATGAGGCATCATACCGTAAACATTTCTGTTTTTATTAGAAATACCTGCAATATTCATAAGAGAACCATTTGGATTAGAGTTTTCGGTTAATCTTCCGTTTTCGTCGCAATATCTCCAGATAATCTGGTTATTTTCCAGCATATCTTTAATGATATGCTCGGAGGCATAGTATTTACCTTCGCCATGAGCGATAGGAATTTTAAGAGGTTTATCTTTTGATGATAATAAAGTCATTGCAGAATCTGTGGTTTCTGCAATGATATATTGATTTTTACATATAAATTTTTGATTGTCATTATGCATCAATGTTCCCGGCAGTAATCCTGTTTCACAGAGAATCTGGAATCCATTGCATACACCGAAAACAAAACCTCCGCTGTTCGCAAATTCAATTACTTTTTCCATTATAGGAGAGAAAGTGGCTATTGCACCTGAACGTAAATAGTCTCCATAAGAAAACCCACCGGGAATTACTACTACATCACATTCTTTAATATCTGCATCCTTATGCCATAATTCCACGACTTCCTGATTAAGTAGTTCTTTAAGCGAATATATCATATCATGGTCACAATTTGACCCCGGAAAAATTATAACTCCAAATTTCATATTTCAAAAAATTAATTCTGTTCAAAAATAAAATTAAAAAAACTATTAAAAAAATTTTATTAAACATTAAACCTATTTTTTTTTATTTTTTTTTACTTTTATATTACTATAATAATATATTTTAAGTTTCGTTAAATAATTATCTTTGCGGACATAAATTTTTAAGATGGCAAAAAGCTTTTTATCGGTAATACTTTTTTTTATTGCTATAAGTGGATTTTCACAAACCGGAGGTAATAATACTTTTGAATTTTTGAATTTGCCGGGCAGTACCAGAATTGCAACTTTGGGAGGTAACAACATCTCTCATTACGATAATGATTTAAACTTTGTTCTTACTAATCCTGCCCTGTTAAAACCCGACATGGATAAACAACTTGCCATAAATTATATCAATTATTTAAGCGACATAAATTTCGGATATGTATCCTATGCAATGGATGTTGAAAATATTGGCATTATTGCCGGGGGAATTCAATATATTAATTACGGGAAGTTTTTACATACCGACGAAACAGGAGTAATTCTCGGGGATTTTGCACCTTCCGAATTTTCTTTCAATTTATATTATTCCCGCCCTTTAAATGAATACTTTAATTTCGGGGCGGCTTTAAAAACAATATATTCATCGTTTTTTACACACTTTTCTTCAGGGATGGCATTAGATTTAGGATTAGCATACGTAAACCCCGAAAAATTATTCTCGGCAGGGATGACAATAAAAAATATGGGAACACAATTGAAACCATACACAAAAGGGAACTACGAACCATTACCTTTTGATGTTCAACTTGGACTTACCAAAGGATTACCTCATGCCCCCTTAAGATTTTCGATAACATTTCAAAACTTATTAAACTGGAATTTATCTTATAAGAGTGTGTTTGACACAAGTGTAACCGTAGGTATTGACCAGGAAGAAAAAGAAGATAATTTCTTTAATAAATTAGAACAAATTGGCGATGAATTTATCAGACATGTAGTAATAGGAGTAGAATTAGTTCCTTTCGAAAGCTTATATATCAGTATAGGATACAATTATCGTAGAAGAGCTGAACTTTCGATGAACTTAATGCCAAAGCTCGTAGGAATGTCTGTGGGTGCCGGACTCAGACTGGAAAAATTCAATATAAGTTATGGAGTAGCATCTTATCATCTTGCCGGGACATCAAATCATATTTCATTAGGAGTTAATCTCGGGGCATTTTACAAGACAGTAAACAACAGCAAGTAATATTTTTTGCTATTCGTAAAGTTCCAGACCTTTGTTTTTTGCAAATATTTTTTGTTCGGATAAAAATTCCTGTTTTGCATCTTCGTAATTCAATTTAATATTCTCATACAGGTGATAAATAAATTCTATATCTTCCTGATTTATATCTTCGGTTTTTTTCAGAAAAATATCAATTAATCCGGATAACTCATTTTCGTATAAATCACAATAAATATTTAACAACTTGATTAATGCCGGTTTTAACTTATCATCATCATTAAATTTGTCCAATCCTTTTGCTTTTTCGAGCATTTCATAAGTAAGATCCCTGTTTATTTCATAAGTAACCAAAAACTTGGCAGATTCAATTGTTTCCATATCTGATAAAATACTAATAAGAGCTTCGTCCGCCTGTTTTTGAATATTTACTATTTCATCATTATATTTCGAAGCGAAGATTTGCTCTTCTGTTTTGCTGTTACAACCACAAAAAATAAACAGACAAAATATAAATAAAAGTAATTTCATATAAATTCCAATAATCTTAATAATGCGCAAAAATAATATAAAAAACAAAAATAGTTTTTTATTGATTGTAAAGTTCTTCCCAGTATTCTAAAGCACGTCTTGTATGAGGAATAACAATTGTCCCTCCTACCACATTTGCCACTCCGAAAATATCCATTATTTCATCGGTTTTAAGTCCTTGTTTATAACATTGTTCCAGATGATATTTTATACAATCATCACAACGTAAAACCATAGAAGCCACAAGTCCGAGCATTTCCTTTGTTCTTGTATCAAGGGCTGAGTCTTCGTAAGTTAAAGTATCAAGGCTGTAAAGTCTTTTGATAATTTTATTATCCGTTTTTAAAAGTTTATCGTTCATTTTCGAGCGATAATTACGAAAATCCTGAATCTGAGACATATCTGTAAATTTAAATAATAATTCCTTTTAAAGTAGCCGAACTTGCATCAGTAATTTTTACCTTGACAAATTCTCCTTTTGTTACATTTTTTTTAAAAAAAACCACAACTTTGTTTTGTTGCGTTCTTCCAAAAAGCATATCATCCGAACGTTTTGAAAAGCCTTCTATTAATACTTCGAAGGTTTTCCCTATATCTGCTTTATTATTTTGTAATGATATTTTATTTTGCAATTCTATCATTCTGTTTAATCTGTCAATTTTTGTTTCTTCCGGTACATCATCGGGCAGATTTTTTGCGGCATAAGTTCCTTGTCTAACCGAATACTTAAACATAAATGCCGAATCGAATTTAACATGCTCCATTAAATCAAGAGTTTGCTGAAAATCTTCTTCGGTTTCGCCTGAAAATCCGCAAAAAACATCTGTTGATAATCCACATTCGGGTATTATTTTTTTTATTGTATTTATCCTGTCCAAATACCATTCTCTTGTATATTTGCGGTTCATAAGTTTAAGTATTTTATTGCTTCCGGACTGTACGGGCAAATGAATATGATTACATATATTTTTATTATCCGCAATAACTTTTATTAATTCATCGGACAAATCTTTAGGATGTGAAGTAGTAAACCGGATTCTGGATTCTGGTATGGTTTCAGCTGTTAATTCAATCAGTTTCGGAAAATTCACGGGATATTTTTCGGTTTCGCATATATACGAATTTACATTTTGTCCCAGCAAGGTAATTTCCTTACAGTTTACCGACTTAAGATATTCAACTTCGTTTAAAATACCTTTACAATCTCTGCTCCTTTCTCTTCCTCTTGTATATGGCACAACACAGTAGGAGCAAAAATTATTACATCCTCTTGTAATACTTATAAAACCCGAAATATTTTCATTTGTTTTAATTGGGTTTATACCCGAATAAGTTTCATTAATATTAAATTCTACATTGCAAACTTTCGGCACAATATCCGTTTCGTTTATAAGTTCCGGTAAATTTCTGTATGAGTCGGGTCCTGCCACAAAATCAACAGTCTGATTTTCAAGTAGCTCTCTGTCAATCCGCTGCGCCATACATCCGATAATCCCTATTTTAAGTGATTTATTTTTTCTTTTAAGACCTTTCAGATAATCAAGTCTGTTCCATATTTTTTGTTCTGCATTATCCCTTACCGAACAAGTATTAAGAATAATAACATCGGCTTTAAGAATATCTTTGGTATATCCGAAATTTTCGGATTGAACAATTGACAAGACTGTTTCGGAGTCTGCAACATTCATCTGGCATCCATAAGTTTCTATATATATAACTTTAGACATTTCTAATAAAAAAATAATCTACTCCTCCAATTGTTTTAAGTATTCTTTATATCTGTTCTGATAAAAAGAGTTTAATTTAATATTTGAAATTTGAAGAAGTTCGTTAAATCTGAATTCTCTTTCTTTATCTTTAAATGCTTTATCGGGATTACTTAATTTATAGTCTCTTGCTTCGTTAGATTCGCGTTTATCGTCAATTTCTCTTTCTCTTTCGCTTTTTTCGGCTTCTAATAATCGTGTTAGAATTTCTTCTTTTCGCATCAGCATTTCGGGAGTAATATTTTTATTTATAAGGTTTGATATATTTTCTTCAATTAATCTATTAATTTCATTTAATATTCTTGCTGTTTCAGGACTGATTCCTCCTGTCATCATATCATTCAGCATTTTCTGCATCATTTCTTGTTGTTTCAGCATTCTTGCCAGTTGTTCGCTTTGTTCTGCCCCCGGTTGCATTCCTCCGTCTTTCATTTGGTCAATCATATCCTGTAGTTGCTGTTTTAATCCTTCCTGTATACTTCTCATTCTGCCCATTTCTCCTTCGCCTTCACTCTGGCTCATATTACAATTTCCGCCATTACCTCCCATTTGCATAGCCATTTGTTCCTGCATTTGTTCGAGCACTTCGGATAAAAGCAAAGCAAGATTATTTGCCGAAGTCATTACCAGTTGCTGAGATGTCTGAACTCTGTTCTGACGATTATCTGCCATATCTTCTATAATTCCGTCCAGATTTCTATAAATTCCGGCTCGTTCCTTATTTATAGTTGGTCCTAATTCAGGAACTCTTTGTCCTAGAGTATTTAATGAGTCTCTTATTACGGAAAAATTATCCTGAATTTGTTTTTGCCTGAGCATAAAGTTCCTGTATCTTGGATCCCGTACACTCAAACCTTTTTGATTTACCATTATTTCTTCCTGCTCAAAAGAAAATATTAATAAATTATCTAAAATTTGCCGTAAATCCTGCATATTTTCGGTAGCTTGCTGTTGCATTTGTTGGTCCATCATTTCCTGAAGCTTATCACTTAAGTCTTGCATTTCCTTAGCATTACTTTTTTGTGAATCGGAAGCTCCCTGATTATCATCCTGACTTAATTGTCCTGAGGTTTTATCCAGCTTCTCCATTATTTGTTGAAAATCATCACTAAATTCATCCAGTTTATATGGTTTTTTCAATTCCTGATTTTTTTCTAAAGTTTTTTCATAATCTTCGCTTATTTGTTCAAATTCTTCTTTATGTTCTTCCTGCTTTTGCATAATATCATCCCTGCTTGAAGATTCATCTTTGGTTTCTTCCGATAATTTTTCGTGTTCTCTGGCAAGCTCTTCCAACTTACTTACTGTATTTTTCAGTCTTTCTTCAATTTCCATTCTTTTTAACAATTCCAAAGTTCTTTCCATTTGAGCTTCGATATCATCGGAACTTCGTTTCATTTCTTCCATTAGATCCTGAAACTTGCTCATATCAAAATTTTCAGCAAGTTCCTGAAGCTCTTCAAGAAGTTTTCTCATTTCATCATCAATCAAATTTTCGAGTAATTCCTGAATTTGCTGATGTTTTTTCAAAAGTTCTTCGTCTTTAGACCATTGCTCTTTTTGCTGGCTTAAACTTTTTTGTTCTTCGGAAACATTTTGTACTAAACTTTCTAATTGTTTTTGTTTGTCAATTATTTGTTGAATAGCTTGATTACGTTCCCAGTCGGATAATTGTTTATCAATAATATCTTTTTGTAAATTGTCAATATCCCGTTTAATTTCATCTGATATTTTCATTGCTTCGCTTACTTTAGAATCAATGCTTTCCATTGCTCTTTCACTTTCAGCTTCCATATCTCTAAGCGAAGGGATTATATATTCTCTGATTTCCGTTCTGCTTTTTTTACTTCCATTTATTGCATCATTATCTCCTACTTCAAAATAATATCTTATTTGCCTGCCCTCTATTTCCACCTCAGAAAAATCAAATGCAAAGAAAAAACTCTGAGTACTCATATTTTTCGAAAAAGGAATATTTATCTTTTTTGTGGTATCGCTTTTTTCTCCCGGAATATAATTAAAAGTAAGACTATTAAACCCATAATCATCATCAATCATACCGTTAAAATAATAAATTGTTGTATTGGCAGAATCAGTAATTTCTTCTACACTAATCGAAGGATACAGGTCTGGAATTACATTTATCCTGTAAGTTATTCCTGTTTGTTCTTTAAAATGTTGATTTTCGGTATGAATACTATAATTCCCTGATTTCAATATTTGTTTATCAAAACTAAACCTGCTTTTTTCTTTTTCGGCAACTATTTCGACAGTATCAAACACTATAGAAAGTTTATTTATATTAGCGGTATTAAAACCCCATTGAACCCTTGAGCCAATTGGAACGCTTATATCTCCTGCATTTCTGACTGTACTTTTTTCAATATTAGTATATGCGGGCGGATTAATATTTACATTAAAATCAATAATAATCGGTGCAGGTAATACTTTTAAATTATATTCTTTTGAGTTTATTTCTAATGCGGAAAAATAAAAGTCTATATCATTATTTAAGTTTCTCAAGTTATATGTAAAAACTCCGGGCGTTTCCTGTTCCATATAGAACCCGTTTCCTCTATAATTTAACAATACTCTGTTGGGAATATACCTTCCGGATGTTTTTACTTTTATTTTAAAGTCTCCTCCTCTTCTAACACTTAAAGAATCATTAAGTAGTTGAAATTTAAAAGGGGCAGGAGTCTCATAATAAGTTCTGTAATTAATAATCCGTTCGGTTCCTTCGGTAATTACAAAGGGCCAAAGCAAAAATATAACAGCAATAACAACAACAACGGGAAATAAATATCTAAGATATTTAATATTTTCTTTTAATTTAATTGCACTTAGAAAGGGCAATGGACTTAATTGTTCTGTTCTTTGATTTATACTTGCAATAATCAAATCTTTTGATTCGGGATTTTCGTTGCTGATTTCAGATAATTCAAGGGTATTCTGCAATTTATCGCTTATTTCGGAAAAATGCTCTCCCAATATTTGACTTGCTCTTTTATAACTGATACATTTCCCGATTTTAAATAGTTTTAGTAAAGGAATTATTATCATTATTGTTAAAACGGCAATAAGACTTATAAATCCTGTATAAAACAGCAAAGTGCGATTTGTAACCGAAAAGCGTCCGAAATATTCTAAAGTAACAACTATTAAATAAACCAATCCGATTATTGCCAAAGACAGAATAATCCCTTTTATTATTTTATTAAAATAATATTTTTTAATAAATTCATCTAATTTATTAATTAATATGTTTGATTTTAAATTAATCATACTTATTTAGATAACCACAAAGCAGGGTTTAATGTTGTGTTATTTTTCCAAATTTCCAGATGAATTATGGTTTTATTTTCACTTCTATCCGTATGTATCGTTCCTATGGGTTGTTTTGTAATCACGTTATCTCCGACATCAACAAATACATTGTCGAGATTTGTATAAACGCTAAGATATTCGCCATGTCTTATAATAACTGCTCTGTGAGCTCCCGGCAGAGATAATACCCGTCTTACCTCCCCGTCAAAAATTGCTCTTGCTGCCGAGCCTGTAGTAGTAGCAATGTCAATTCCTTTATTATCAATTTCGATATTTCTTAATACCGGATGATTTTGTTTACCAAAATGCGAAATTACTACTCCTCGTTCTACCGGCCATGGTAATTTTCCCCTGTTATTTCCGAAGTTTGTGCTAATAATTTGTTCGGCAGGAGTAAGAGCATAAGTTCCTGTTGCAGACCCAGATGTTCTTTTAGCTTCTTCTGCGATTAATCTTTCAATTTCTTTTTGTAAACGTTCTGCTTGTCTTTGTTGATCTCTTAATCTTCTCTTTAAATCTTCTTCTCTGCTTTGCAGTTTTGATAATGCTTGTTGTTGTGTCTTTTGTTCTCCCTGTAATAGCAGGGCTTCTGCTTCTGCTTCTGCTAATAATCTTTGTTTTATCTCCTGTACCTCTGCCATTCGGTTTAGATTTATCTTTAAAACATGTTGTACGTAGTCAATAGCCTTAAATTGTTTTTTTCTGTGTTCTGCTAATTGCTGCATATGTTTAAACCTTAAATATGTCTGATTAAAGCTTTCTGAAGAAAAAATAAACATCAGATTATTTAAAGTCTTTTGATTTTTCCATGCAATTCTAATCATTTTTGCATATTCATCTTTTAATTTTTTCAGATCCTCTTCCAAAGATTCTATAATATTTTGAGTTTCATTTATCCTGTTATCAACTAATTTAATTTCTCCTCTGATATTTCCCATTATGCCTTTACGGGAACTGATTTTATTGTTTATCAGCAATAAATCACCATATGATTTTTCCTGACTCTCTTTTGTTTGTCCCAAGAGTCTGTTTATATACTGTATTTCATCCATCGCTCTTACCCGTCTCCTTTCAAGTTCGGCTCTGGTTTGAGAGAAAGCACAAAAAGGGATTAAAACAAGTATCGATAAAATAAATGATATTATTATTTCTTTTTTCATTTCGGACTATATACAATTAATTAATTTATTGCCTCATAATTTGAAGATATTGAAAACGGATAATTATCAGATTCTTTGTTTAAATTTATATTATTTATGGATATATTCAATTTAAAACTTGTACCTATACTATTTAAATCAACTATTATTTCTTTTG
>SLSH01000258.1 GCA_007130555.1 Bacteroidales bacterium | reverse complement strand
AGGAGGCCCTCAATGTATAAAACTATTTTGGTGAATATGCTCGGTATCATGATAATACTGTTTCTGTCTCAGGGCATCTATTCAGGTGAAAAAAGTTCTATGCGGGGCCTGATAATATATGCCTCGGAAAATTTTATTGAAGTTAAGTGGGGGGATAACGAGTATGAATTTTTTTTCACGGACGGAACCGAGGTCTATTATAAACAGAAAAAAGCGGACATGAACGCTGTGAGGATATGTCAGATAGCTGAGGTTTTCTACAGTAAGGATAGAGAGGGTGTCAGACATCTTGAGAGGATAGAAATAAAAAGATCCTCATACTGCTACAGGTAGTTTATCCTATACAGCCGTTATTCATACTATTAAGAATATTCCGGTTGCGCACTGAACTGAAATTTATCCTGAATAAAAGGCTTGACACCCCTGCGGGATTCAAATTTATTAGTGAGTGGAAATTTATCCCGTATTTCAAACATAAAGGTGTTGGGTTTACTCTGAGAATGAGTAGATTGTTATAACGCGAATTCGGGATTTTCCGGTAAAAATTCAGAAAATACAATAACCGGGATATCCCCGGTGTGAGGCATATAGTGAAAAGATTCATAGTTTTTTTATCACTTGCAGCGGCTTTGTTCCTTTCTTCAGCCGGCGCGTACACAGCCCGTGAATACGGGGTTGTCACTCTCAAGGGATCGGTTAATCCGATAATAGCCAAACATATAAGTGAATCTATTGCTGACGCGTCCGCACGGGGCTGTGAGTTTGTTCTTATCCTTCTTGATACTCCCGGCGGTATGATGAACGCGATGAGGGATATTATACAGGATATACTGGGTTCCGATATTCCGGTTGTGGTTTTTACCTATCCGCAGGGAGCGCAGGCCGCTTCCGCGGGGGGATTCATAATGTTAGCTGCTGATGTGGCAGCTATGGCTCCGGGGACTGAGATCGGAGCTATGCATCCGGTGGCTCCCACTCTTGATTTTGTTCCGAAGGATGAAGAGGGCGCTCCTGAAGGGCCTATGGAGAAAAAGGTTCTTCATGATACAATAGCCTATGCGAGAAGTCTCGCGCAGACTAAAAACCGCAATGAACAGTGGGCTGAAGATGCCGTCCGGGACGCGAAATCCAACACATATCTTGAGGTTCTTGAAAAGGGCGTTATAGATATTGTGGCTAATGATATTAATGATCTTTTAAAACAGCTTGACGGATATAAATTGACTAAAAACGGAGTAGAGATCGTAATAAATACATCCGATATCCGCAGGTATGATTATGAAATGACATGGCAGGAGAAGATACTTAACACTCTGGCTGACCCCCAGATGGTTATGCTTCTTTTTATGCTGGCTGTTGCCGGTATAGGAATAGAGTTTAAAAGCCCGGGGCTTATTCTCCCGGGTGCTATAGGGGTTGTCGCGCTGATTCTATTTCTTATGGCAATAAATATTCTGCCGATAAATGTTTTCGGCCTTATGCTTATAGTTCTCGGTATCACTCTTTTTATTCTTGAGCTGCAGTTCACGAGTTACGGCATGCTTACTCTCGGCGGTCTTGTTTCTTTTATCGCGGGAGCCATGTTTTTATTTGATTCCCCGCTTCCCGGAGGACATATTCCCATGAGTACTATTATTGCCACACTGATATTCATACTGTTTCTTGTTTTTGTTGTCCTGCGTCTCATCCTGAAGTCTCATAGGGAGAAAGTAACCACGGGTGTTGAAGGACTTACAGGCTCGACCGGAGAGGTTATCAGATTCTCGGACGGTACAGGCAGGGCGTACGTGCACAGTGAGATATGGAAGATTATTTCCGATGATGAACTTAATCCCGGAGACAGAATAGTGGTTAACAGCGTATCAGGCATGAATCTTCATGTCAAAAAATATACACAATAAAACTTTAAGGAGGAAATAAATGTTTGGACTTGATCTAGCCGCAACCATTGTAGTTATTGTTGTTCTGCTTGTAGTTTCGGCGATTAAAATTGTAAAAGAGTATGAAAGAGCGGTAGTATTCAGGCTGGGAAGGCTTCTGCCGCAAGCCAAAGGGCCCGGTTTGATTATAATCATACCTATGGTTGATAAATGGGAGAAGGTGAGCCTGCGTATCGTGGCAATGGATGTTCCGCCGCAGGATATAATAACCCGCGACAACGTGTCAGTGCAGGTTAATGCGGTTCTTTATTTCAGGGTTGTAGATCCCAATAAGGCTATAACCGAGGTCGATGATTATCTCTACGCAACCTCACAGCTCGCGCAGACAACCCTGAGAAGTATACTCGGCATGAATGAGCTTGACCATCTTCTGAGTGAACGGGAGAGAATAAACGAGGAGCTTCAGGATGTGCTTGACAGACAAACCGATCCGTGGGGCATAAAGGTTTCCTCTGTTGAGGTCAAGCATGTTGATCTTCCCCAGGAGATGCAGAGGGCGATGGCCAAACAGGCTGAGGCAGAGAGGGAGAGAAGGGCTAAAGTAATCAACGCAGAGGGAGAGTTCCAGGCTGCCGCTAAAATGGTTGAGGCTGCCAAACTTATGGAACAGCACACTATCGCGCTTCAGCTCAGATATCTTCAGACCCTGCGTGAGGTCGCGGCTGAAAATAACTCAACCACTCTGTTCCCGATTCCGATAGATCTTCTTGACGCTTTCAAGAAAAAGGCTGAATCCTGACCGGTTGTGTATCATGAAATATAACAACGAAACGCGGGCGTAACTCCGCGTTTCGTTGTAAAAATTAATTTTATTGGAAAATCGTAATTATAAAGGCATTCCGAATGAGATTCCGGAAGCGAAACTTCTGTTGTCTTCAAGCGCGTCCAGGAGAAATACATCCACATTAAGTTTGAATTTACTTCCCTTTAAAACCGCAAGCCTGAATCCTGTATTCAGACATCCTCTGTAACTGTAGTCCGCTCCTCCGGGAATACGGCTGTATGAATAGTTCGCGAAATCGCTTATCCAGTGGATATAACCGTTGAAGACTTTCGGTAGAAAATTCACATCGAATCCCATTGAAAAGTCCAGGTCACTGTCCTCAGTATTGTCGCCGAAAGTTTTTCCGAAAACAATAGTGGTTTCGGCGGGCATTCCGATAAAACTTCCTCTGTAGGTGGCGGCAAGATAAGCCTGCTGGTTTGTAAAGGATTCGTCATGCAGTTTAAGTTTCTGGTAGTTTCCGCCTATCGCCAGGTGGGTATCCGTGGCGCTGAATTTGAATTTGCCGTGCAGTATCAGGTCATCGCTGTCATCCTGAGGCTGCATGTCATATGCCGCGCCGATTTCCAGGTTTTTAATAAGCTGAAGTGTGACTTTGGGAATGCGGTAGCCGTCATCCTCTGAGATATAATGTATGCCTATATCGATTCCGCGCTCACTTTTGTCCCACCCTGTGTGAGCGGTCGGAGTCGCTATCAGGCCGGTGGTGCCGTTGAGACTCTGGCCCCTGAAATCCGATGCCGTGAGAGAAGAGGCGGCTGATATTAATAAGGCCGCGCTGAAAACTGCTGTAAGAAATTTTGACTTTTTCATTAAAAACCTCCGGAACTGTTATCCTAATTTTATGGTTTAAACTATGTTTATTTCAGGGCAGCCTCTCAGTAAACTCAACAGGGGAGTCGGATTCAACTTTTAACTGATAGTTGAAATTATCGATATTGAAACAGGT
>SLSH01000051.1 GCA_007130555.1 Bacteroidales bacterium | reverse complement strand
TCGACTAAACGATGGGATCGAACAGGCGGTGAAGTACATGGAGGAGTACGGACCCGTCGACTACGATCCGGATCAGCTACCAGAACTCGACGTTTCGAGTAGCGCGAAGCCGTGGCGTAGATTGTTTGATACGGTGAAGCGCGTGGGTGATGAAAAGCACGCCATGCACGTGTCGTTCAAAACGAACGCCATAGAAATGCGGTGTACGGACGCTTCAAACGTCGCTATGCTCGATATGAGCATCCGGCGAAACCTCCTCGAAGATCCGCGAGTGTGGCCGGATGGTGACGACGAATTCCTAGTCAACCCAGAGCCATTAGCCGAAATCGTAACATCGGTCAATATGAGCGGAGATATCCGGATCCGTACGATCAAACCGGATACGCTACCGACGAAGGCCATCGCCGTGTACGACGGATCCGACAAACTCGGTCAAGTTCCGATCGTCCCCGTCGAAGAAACGAAGGTGGTATCGCTCCCAACACTCGAATTCACTGTCCTAGCGGAATTCGACAACGCAGAACAGTTCGTCCGCGTCCTCAAAGGTGCGAACAAAATTTCGTGGGATACCTACTATCTCGTAGCCACCGAAGAGTGGATGGATTTGCAGGTGAAAGGCGACGTTGACCGGTTCCGTGGCCTGATCACCGACGATCCGAACGATATCGAATACATCCACCACACGGAGTACGTGGCGACGGGTTATTCGCCCGATTACCTGCGAGACGTGCGTATGGGGATCCCGACGCCTAAATCGACGCCTATCCGGATCGACTTTGGTGAAGCGTACCCGCTACGCGTACAGTGGTCGAAGGATGGCGCTTCGATGAGCCACTTCATCGCCCCGAGAATCAAAGGAGAGGACGATATGGACGATATGATCAAACTGCGTCAATCCGGCCAGATGCACGAAATGGACCTCTCGAACGCCGTGCTCTGGTTCCACCCGAAAGCGAATGGCTGTCGGTGTGCATCGCAGGCGCTACAGTTCGAACGGATCAACCGGGAGAACGAAGCGCAGGTGTACGGTATCAACACGGCTGGGATCGACCACAATCGAGAATTCGTCGAGTCCTACAATCTGTCGTACCCGGTGATACACGACGAAGATCACCTGTTGATCAAAGAATTCGGTATCAGCCTCGACGAGAACGGAAACCCGGAGCGTACGGCTGTATTCGTCCGTGACGGTAAAGAGGTCGACCGGATCGAGGGGCTGTTCCCTGCGGACGCCGTGAGCGACGTGGACGAGCGAGAGATTAAAGAGATGGCGCAGGCCGGTCGGTGTCCGCTCGACAGCGCACGGGCACTATACGAACGTGCTATGATCCAGAACGACGCGACTGTTTCCCTAGCGCAGAGTATGGAAATTGAAGATACGGTCGAACATCCGTTCGTTGCTGTCGTGACCGGCGAACGAAACTCGGGTAAGTCCGCCGTGGCGATGCACGTTGCGGATCAGAAATATCGCGCTGATGATCAGCAACCCGTTATCGTCGGTATGCCGCCCGAAGTGTTCGAAGGTATGCCGAAATACTGGATGAACGTCGGCCAGATCGAAGAAGCGCCGGAAGGTAGCGTCGTCGTCGTCGACGAAGCATATCGACAATTCCACGCCAGAGACTCTGGCAAATCCGAATCTACGGATATGTCGCAACTCGTCAACCTCGCGTACCACTGCGATCGATCGATCCTGTTCGTCTCGCAGGAATCCCGCCAGATAGATATTAACGCTGTCTCGCAGGTCGACGCCGTGTTCGCAAAAAGACCCGCGCCACTGCAAAAAGAATTCGAACGCAGACAGCTTCGATTCGTTACCGAAATGGCCGAACAGTCATTCGATAACCTGAACGGGAATGACCCACATCAGGCATACACATACGTCTATACCCGCGAATTCAAAGGGTTGGTGAAGAACGAAAAGCCGGAGTTCTACACCCCCGAGATTCGCCGGACGTATCAGGGATCGTGTCTGGCCAGAAAAACGGATAAGGTCGATATGTCGTGCGAACCGATCGTCGATTCAGACTATCTTCCGGTATAACTGACGGATCGTCTCTTCTTCAACCAGCCCGGATGTGAGCCACGCCCACGCCATATAACCCGTGTACGGATAATCCGACCCGGCGGGTTCACGGAAGCCGAATTCTATCTCGTCGAGCAACGCCACCCAGTCCGGATCGTCGTCGGGTACGATATCGTAATCGAATTCTCCGTTAAAGAACATCTCGGCTAAATGCTCGCCCGGATCGTAGCGCACGACGTAGAAATTCCACGTGTTAAAGTGATACGCCGTGACGCCATGACCCGGTGTATTAGCCACCGACAGTATCTTCGGGAACGGTTCGTTCAATCCGTCGTTACCACCACTCGACGCAATACCCAGCGCTTCGGACGTGGTTTCGGTGTGCTGTAGCGTCATACCCGCTATGTAATCACCACCGTACTCGTGATTTAGCCAAATACCCATAGAAAACGGCTCTGTCGTGTCGAAGCTAACGTCGCGGTTTTCTAGATGATCCGTAGCGTCGAACCAAATCGAATGGTCGTCGTAAATTCCATCCTCTCGCAACGTCGGATCGTTACCGGTCGTCGCCGTCAGGTCGAGGTTTCCGTTCACGTCCTCGATGGGTAACGATTCGTCTTGCATCGGCCAGAGATGGTCGAACTCGTCGAATGGCGACTCGTCCGGGTCATAACCCGGTGTCGGAATTATGAGATCGTGATCCGTCTCGTCGATCGTGACGCGACCTCGTTTGATTTTACGCCGATCCCCGAGGACTCGAACACTCCCTATGAACGAATCTTTAACTCTCATACTCGAACCAGATTTGACCCTCTCCCGTACGTGGATCCGACGCGCCTTCGGGAGTAATCCAGATATCTCTTATCTGGCTCACGCCGTCGCGCTGTCCGATAATCCCCCCGGTCAACTCGCCTTCCGTGTCGTGAATCTCTACAACGTCGACGATGGCGGTTTTCTCCGGATCCGTCGTTTCCATCGTGATTACAGCGTCGTAATCGCCACCACCCGTGAACTCCGTTAGATCGATCACGTCCGGTTCAGTTACGTTCACTACCTGTGTTTGATCATCCGTATCTTTTCGAACCGTGACCGTAACAGACGTGTCGTCCGGTATCTCGCCAAGAACCGTGAGCATCTGGGGAGCGTCCGTGGAATCGACAGACTGTGTGGTGATAGACCCAGCTAACATCATATCCGAAACCCTCGATATCTCGTCGGTTGAAAGGTATCTCGGCCAGAATATGCACGGTCCGATAAGACCGACGTGCGGATTAGCACTCGAATCGAATGTGCCCCTACTCCCCATTTCGATCGTGTCCGCTGGGTCTAACCAGTCGCCAGCGTCAGCATCGACGCTGTAATCGAATTCGCCGTCGACGTACAGTTCGGCTTCCGTATTCTCACGATCCCATCGTAACACGGCGACGTACCACCGGTCTAGCTCTATAGCCGAACCCTCGCCGGGCGTCCGACCATTCGACATAATCTTCCACTCGCCATCAGTCGACCATGTGGCAATACCGATGTACTCCTCCGTGTTTGCATCGCCTACCATCATGACGTGACGGTGCGAATCCTGTATATCCTCCTCGAATTTGACAACGGATAGTATCGTGAAATCGTCCTCCGAAGCATTGAATTCGGGGATCGTCCCGTTG
>SLSH01000334.1 GCA_007130555.1 Bacteroidales bacterium | reverse complement strand
TTTTATCAGCATAACAATATACTAAATTACAAAAATACATTTTTTTTTAAATTTTATTCAAATGTAAGACAATTTTTAATTAAAAAACGTTGTCCGGGTTTTAATATTTTTGCGGAGAAAAATGTCAAAATATTATAAGTAGCTTATAATGAGATGATTATATGCGTTAATAAATAAAACAAAAATATTGTTTTTTCATTTTCTTTTATTTATATTTTTGTAAAAAAAAATAAAGTGGAAGAACGGATACATAAAGAATTAAACGAAAAACAACAAATAGCCGTAGAATATACGGATGGTCCGAGTCTTGTTATTGCAGGTGCAGGGTCGGGAAAAACAAGAGTATTAACATATAAAATTGCATATTTAATTCATAAAGGCATTGCTCCGCACAGAATTCTTGCGTTAACATTTACAAACAAAGCGGCGGAAGAAATGAAGATTAGAATAGATAGTCTTCTGGGTTATAGTGTATCAAAACAATTATGGATGGGTACTTTTCATTCGGTGTTTTGTAAAATTCTCAGACGTGAAGCCGAAGCAATCAGTTTCAAGTCGGATTTTACAATTTATGATACGACAGACTCCAAAAGACTTATAAAGTCATTAATTAAGGAAATGAACTTAAATAGTGAATATTATAAAGAAAAGAGTATTCATGCAAGAATTTCTAAAGCTAAAAATAATTTACTGACACCTGAATCATATTCACAAAATCATCATCTTATTAAAGAAGATAAAGAATGTCGTATTGAACATTTTTCGGAAATATATAAGAAATATTTTCAAAGGTGCAAAATGTCGAATGTGATGGATTTTGACGATTTATTGTTATACACAAATATTTTATTTAAAAGGCACGAAAGTATTTTGGAAAGCTATAAAAAAAGATTTGATTTTATTCTTGTTGACGAATATCAGGATACTAATTTTGCTCAGTATCTTATTATTAAGAGATTATCCGAAACTCACCGTAAGCTTTGTGTGGTAGGCGATGATGCCCAAAGTATTTATTCATTCAGAGGAGCACAGATAAAAAATATTTTGAATTTTAAAAATGATTATCCCGACTATAAACTTTATAAATTAGAACAAAATTACAGAAGTACCAAAAATATAGTTGAAGCGGCAGGTTCGGTTATTTTGAAGAATAAAAATCAAATACATAAAAAATTATTTTCGGAAAATAAAAGAGGCGATAAAATATGCATTAAAAATATTGTAACCAGTTCTGTGGAAGGATATCATGTAGCAGAAATAATTACAGAATTGTCAAAAACAAAAAAATATTCTTATTCCGATTTTGCAATATTATACAGAACCAATGCACAGTCGCGGGTAATGGAAGAGTCGCTGAGAAAATACAATATACCGTATAAAGTTTTTGGAGGATTATCATTTTATCAGCGAAAAGAAATTAAAGATGCGATTGCATATTTGAGGCTGATACTTAATAATAACGATACCGAAGCTTTAAGACGCATAATTAATTATCCTTCACGAAAAATAGGTGATGTTACTTTGGGAAAAATTTTTCAGTTTTCGGCAAATGCAGATGTTTCAATTTGGGAACTAATAAAAAAGCCTTTTAATTATAATATGGGGATAAATTCTGCAACAGAATTAAAACTGAGGTCGTTTGTGGAATTAATTTCAGGTTTTTTCGAAAAAGTTTCGGATACAAATGCTTATGAACTAGCCGTTGAAATTTTTAATAAAACAGGATTTGTTAAAGAACTGCTTAGTGACAAAACAGAAGACGGAAAAAACAGATATGAAAACTTTCAGGAGTTTTTGAACGGAATTAAAGAATTTTGTGAAGAACGTCAAAAAGATTTTCCAAGTATAGAAGTAACAATTGCGGATTATCTGGAAAATATAGCATTAATAACGGATCTGGACGAAAAAACCGATGGTAAGCCTTTTGTAAGTCTGATGACAATACATACCGCAAAAGGTCTTGAATTTACAAATGTTTTTATTGTAGGAGCAGAGGAAAATTTATTTCCTAATGCAATGGCAACTTTTTCTTTAACAGACTTAGAGGAAGAACGCAGATTATTTTATGTTGCCATGACAAGAGCCAAAGAAAATCTTTTTATAAGTCATTGTGATTCCAGATATAAATATGGGAATATTGAATATCCTGATGCAAGCAGATTTATATACGATATATCTCCGGAATTTGTTGATTGGCAAAAAAATGAAGTCAGTGAAGAATTTAATTTTGAAGATGAAAGAAATAATTATTCAAAACCTAAAAAATCATTTGATAAATTCTATAAAAAAAAGAAAGATGAAGATACTCTTTTTAATCCTAAGCAGAATTTTATTGCTGTAGATAAAATTAAAAATCAGATGAATAAATCGGTTGACATTTCAAAATTTGTACCAGGAGTTAATGTATTGCATAATAAATTCGGCAAAGGAAAAGTATTGTCAATATCAGATGAAGGAGAAGACAGTAAAGCTGTGATTTTTTTTAATGAAGAAGGAAATAAAACCATTTTGTTAAAATATGCAACAATGGAGATTATTTAGTTTATTTTTTTAGCTATCCTTAATAAATTTTAGTAATTTTGTCCAAAATATTTTAGAATATGGATTATAATACACAACGTGAGAAATTAAATATCCCGGATTATGGCAGAAATGTCCAGAAAATGGTTAATTACTGTGCATCAATACGCGACAGGGAAAAACGTACACAAGTTGCACATGCTATTATAAATATTTTGGGTAATATGAATCCTCATTTAAGAGATGTACCTGATTATAAGCATAAATTATGGGATCATCTGGCAATAATGTCCCAGTTTTCACTTGATATTGACTGGCCTTATAAAATAGTCAATAAACAAATTCTTTATGCTAAACCTGACAATGTCCCGTATTCTTTGGAAAAAGTTCAGTTTCGCCATTACGGCAAATATGTTGAGTTGTTTATTAAAAGAATTACAGAAACAAAAGATGAAAAAGAAAGAGAAGTTTTAATAGAAATTATTGCCAACTATATGAAACTTCTTTATGTTACATGGAAAAAAGAACAGGTTGCCGATGATATTATTTTTAAAGAAATTAAAGAAATATCAAAAGGTAAAATACAAATTCCGGAAAGTTTAAAACTTAATGATATTAAAGATTCTGTGATAAATCAACAATCCAATAAATCAAAATTAAAAAAACAAAAAAATAAAAAATCAAATAGGTGAAATCAAGATTTTTTTAATGTTGAATATAACCGGAAAGAATAATGGGAATATTTAAAATAAACGGAGGTTATCGGTTAAAAGGGGATATACATCCGCAGGGAGCAAAAAATGAGGCTTTGCAAGTAATTTGCGCATGTTTGCTTACAAGTGATGAAGTAATAATTGATAATATTCCCGATATTCTTGATGTAAATAAACTTATTAGTTTGATGTCTGCTCTAGGCGTTAAAGTACGAAGAATTGATAATGATAAATATTCTTTTAAAGCAGAGCAAATAGATTTAAGCTATATTGAATCCGAAGATTTTTTTAATGACGGAGCAGCACTGCGGGGCTCAGTAATGATACTCGGTCCTTTACTGGCAAGATGCGGATTTGTTTGTATGCCAAAACCCGGAGGAGATAAAATAGGAAGAAGACGATTAGATACTCATTTTACGGGATTCGAGAAGTTAGGAGCAACATTTAATTATGATTTTAA
>SLSH01000018.1 GCA_007130555.1 Bacteroidales bacterium | reverse complement strand
TTTTTTTTTTTTATGAAATTATTTTTATCATATTTTTTTTTTTTTTTTTTTTTAATTTCAAATAGTCAGGTTTCTGTTGATTCCATTATAGCAGATAAAGTTGAAAATAATAATAATGAGTTTGAATATAATCCCGAATTGCCGGTAAATATTCCGGGAACATCAGTTGTGATGATGCATCCAAAGCGATTTTTATTAAGCGATAATATCCCGGGTTTTGTTCATATCGGTACTTCATCAACTATACAGGTTAACGAAATAATAGGAACTTCTTATGTAATGTTACAAAAGGGAATGACAAAAGAACATTTTAAGGAACAAGGCGTGGAACTTATATCCCGGACAGAAATAGAAATGTTTAACGGAAATCTCGGAGTTATTTATTTAGTTGAGTTTATGATTGAAGATGAAAAATATGAAAGATTTATCCTTTTTGCAGGAGATTATCATAATACGATATGGATAAATGCAAGTTATCCTTATTCGGCAAAAAATGTGATGCAGGATATACTAATTAATTCGATTTTAACAGCACAATTTGATGAAGAATTATAGTGTAATAAAAAAAATATTATCACTGTTAAATCTTATTATATTTTTAGGATGTATTTCTTTATATTCTCAAACGTATAATGATAATAATTTAATTCATCAAATACATTACAGTACTTACGATCAAAGTATGTGGGGTCCTACCGGAGCTTTTTTTCTTGATTTTGAATATGAATTGTTTAATATTCAAGTAGATGAAAATTTTCAATATGGAGATATTACCGAATTTATTGGCGGAGAGTTTGGCTTAATGGTTGATATGGGTATCTGGATGTATTTCAGCTCTACTTTCAGTATGACGGGATTTTCCGGAGGTTCTATTGATGTTGAATATCCTGTTGAAATTACTTTAGAGTTTCCTGATGATTATACTTTCGACCAGGGACAAACAATTACCATACATTCATCTTACATTGTACAAAATAATCATGCATTAGACACATACTTTCCGCAGGCGGGAATTGTAACTCTTGATTTTAAATATGGATTCGGAATGAATTTTGACGCAATTGTTTGTATATATGATTGTGATACTATTCCGCTTATCCCTTCAATAGGATTTCCTGTAGATCCTTATGATACAGACCCTTTGCCACATGATTCAATTGCAATTTTTCATTTGAACGGTCAAACAGGAGAAGTCGCTTATCCGTGTCTTGATACAGGTGATGGTTCGCCGGGGATATGTGAAGGAAATGTATTGCCGATTATAATTCCCGACTGGTTTGGAATAGGATTAACAGGAGAAATAAATTTACCTAATGTCGAAACTTATGATTGGATTAATGATGTTACGCAATGTTTACATGCATACGGACAAGACCCGTGGATGGAATTTGATTTGAATTTAATGCAGTTTTTACACTTTCTTGCAGGATTTATTCCCCCTCCAAACGGACCTGCAATACAACAAGCTATTACATTTTTAGAAGGCGGAACGTATGAGTATGAATTATTACCGGGAGTTGTTGCAGTAATTGATTATTTTATTTTGCATATGAATTTACATATGACAAACTGGATGACTCAGGATTTTTCTTTTTGCCCTACAATATGGGCAACTCTGCATTTTCCGACACCATTAGAATTTACCGAAACAGACCCGTCTGAAGGTAATGAAATCGTAAATTCAGGTGTAGCACAGGATATTACATTTCAGGTTAATAATGACCTGAATATAGTTTATCCGTGTTACAATTGGGATTCAATGTATGTTAATCCTGTTATATATGATATTACCAATGATTTTACAAATCATACTTATGATAGTATAACTTTTGATTTTGTTTTAGAAGCGATTTTATTTCATATCACTATTTCTTTAGGAAAATCAATGGGAGTTACTGCTATGCCCGAATTTCAATTGCCACAAATTGCTATTGAAAATACGGAAACTAATCAACAGAAGAAAATTTCAGCTACATCTCCACAAATTATAAATCCTGAAATTATAATAAGAGATTTTGTTAAAGAAGAGTATCTAGTTGTAACAGAACAAATGAATTTATCAGGAAGCAAAGACCTGGAATTTTGTTTTCCGTCAAATTGCGAACCACTAATTTCAGAATCTTACCCGTTGTTTAGTTTTAATCTTACATGGTTTAATGATACATGGGAGCTGCCGGGTTTTGAACAGGGCATTCAGTTCCCGGGAACATGGTTAATCCCTAAGCCTCCTTTGGATATAGAAGTGGAAGTCGAAAATGTGTTATGTTTTGGAGATTCAACAGGTGTAATCAGTGTAACTGCAATAAACAGTACAGGACCATATACATGGGAATATTCTAATGGAGTTGTAAATACACACGAAGGACCTACTGATGAAATTTATTTGCCGGCAGGATATTATTATATAACACTAACGGACATTTATGGATGCGAAAAATATGCAGAAGTAAATATAATAGATGAAAATCCTCCTTTATTATCTAATTTATATTCAACCGATGTGTTATGTGCAGGGGATTCTACGGGAACAATTACTGCTCATGTTACAGGAGGTGTGCCACCCTACACTTTCTACTGGGAACCTACTGAAAGTACCGAACAAAATCTTGAAAATATTTATGCGGGATGGCATTATTTAACAATTACCGATAATGTAGGCTGTGAACATTATGATTCTATATTTATAAACGAACCGGATGCTCCCTTATCATTTGAGTATGATAAAGGGATGGTCTCCTGCCATGGACTTCCCGATGGATATATTGATATTGAAGTCTTTGGAGGAACACCGCCATATACATACGAATGGTCTAATGGCAGCACTATACAAGACCTTCTGAATATCCCCGCCGGAACATATTCGGTTACAATAACGGATGCTAATAAATGTTTTATCGAAGCCTCTTTTATTATTACAGAACCTGATTCTCTGGTACTCGAACTTCATTATTATGATGTTTTATGTCATGGCGACAATTCCGGATATATTTTGGTAAATGCTACAGGAGGTACCCCCCAGTATTCATATCAATGGAATAACGGAGCAACAACAGCTTATATAGAAAATCTTTATGCAGGAAACTATATTGTTACCGTTACGGATGCAAATAATTGTAAAGCTTATGAATATATTCAGATTTCTCAGCCGAATTCATCTTTAAGTACAAGTATCGAAGCTGTTAATGTCAGATGTTTCGGTGAAAAGAACGGTAAGGCAAATTTAACGGTTACAGGTGGAACTCCCCCGTATTTGTATGAGTGGAGTAATGGAAAAATTACAAAAGATATTGATGAATTACCACCCGGAATGTATTTTGTGACAGTTACTGATAACAATGGATGCCAGGCATTTGATGATGTCCAGATTATACAACCCGAACAACCTATGTCGGGAAGTATTTCAGGAACACATGTTACATGCAACGGAGGAGAAGACGGGAATGTTTACATTGAAGTGGAAGGAGGCTGGACTTATGAACATCCCGATTATGATTATATTTATGTATGGTCAAATAACAGCTGGGATGAAAATCAAATAGGAATTCCTGCCGGTGTATATTCGGTTACGGTAACCGACAGTAACGGATGCCATTATATAATGGAATTTGAAGTAACCGAACCCGAGCCTTTGATAGTAAAACCTACGGAAGATATTACAATATGTGACGGAATGGATGCAGAAATCGGAATAGCAGTAATTT
>SLSH01000317.1 GCA_007130555.1 Bacteroidales bacterium | reverse complement strand
TGGCGAAAACGGTAGCGGTAAAAGTTCTGTTGCCAAAGCCATTAAATTGTTTTTTCAATCATCAGTGAAAGAAATCAATGTTGTTGATTTTGAAAATGTTTTTGTCCAAACAGCTGATAGATATAACGGTTTCATTAGAATGACAATAGGTGATAAGGGTAATACCCGTTCAAATCTTCCTTATGTTCTTGATAGTACGAATAATCGTCAAACCGAAGCATTTATATCCAAAGCCAATAAAATTAAGGGATTTCTCGATTACAAAAGTCTTTTAAAAACGCATTATCTTGAAACTGATAAAGTCAATGTTTTTAAACTTTTAGTCGAAGACCTTTTAACAGACTTTGTCAATTCAAGAACAACTAACACCATTGATACGGACTGGAAAAAATTAAAAAAAGATATTAGAGACAAAAGGACAACTGAATATGCTGCATTAAAAGCGCCCGGCGGTTTATTGGAGCAATTCAATGAAGGTTTATCAGAACTGCTTAGGGAAGTCGAAACAAAAGCCAATGAATTAATTGACTATTTCAATTACAATGTAAAAATCAAACTTCATTTTAATAACGTAACCATTGGCAGAACCAAAGGATTTGCTAATGAAAACATTGAATTGATTGTTGATTTTTTTGACCAGGAAGATTTACCTGAGCATCATCGTTTTTTGAATGAAGCACGTTTAACAGCTATTTCGATTGCTATTTATCTGGGGGCAGTTTTGAGCAGTATTCAGGATGGATACAAATTTCTCGTTTTGGATGATGTTTTTATTGGCTTAGATACATCAAATCGTTTACCCTTCTTAAAAATACTAGATGAAGAGTTTTCAGAATACCAAATATTTATGACCACTTACGATAAGTCCTGGTATGAATTAGTAAGGTCAAAGAAACAAACTAATTGGGCTTTTGTGGAATTATATGTGAAAGAAGAACATCAGAATGGTTACGAAATTCCTATTCTTCACAATATGACTGATTTTATTGAAAAAGCGGAATTTTACTTAAATGAAATTGGAGACTTGAAAGCATCAGCATCATACATCCGCAGTGAGTTTGAGAGATTAGTTAAAAACTTTTGCCACAATAAAAAGATTCCGGTAAAATTTGATAAAAATCAAAGCAAAGTATCAGGAGAGGATTTTTGGAGTGTATGTAAAGACAAAACCAAACCTGACGGTACGAGATATATAACTGAAGTATTAAAAAACAACATTGAAACCCAAAGAACATTGGTAATGAATCCATTTGTTCACTATGACTTAAATAAGCCGACATTCAGGGCAGAATTGGTTGCAACAATTGATTTGGTAAAACAATTAAAAACAGCTTTAACCTGATGAAAGCCTACCATTCACACCCATCCCCCCCCCCCCGTAAAAACCATTCCCAAACCAAATAACATAATATTTTATCAATACAGAAAAAAATCTGTTAAATTCTTTTTAAAAACTTTTCTTGCAGATTTTTTTTATATCCGCAAGTTTTATTTTTATTTGTTAAAAAAACTACGAATAAAATACTAAGATTTTAGTTGTCACTTAAAAACAGACCAAATAAAATATGAACGAATTAATTTCACCTAAATATCAAATGAAACTTGTAGTTGAAGTAGAGAAAGCTGTATGGGATGAATATGGTTCGTACAAAAACGTTCGGAATTATATAGAAAAATGGCACGTGTATGATGAACAAAGTTATAATTGGGAAAATTTCAGAATTGTAGAAAAGGAAGATAAGAACATTGACTTAAATTCTACATTAAATTCAATGCCAGGTGATATTCTTCTAAAAGTTGCAATAGACTTAGGTGTTGATACACCAGACTTTATACCTTCTATTCCAACTTTCAAGAACGAGATAAAGTCTAAATATAAAACCGCATATGATACTTTCACTAAAGCATATAAGCTAATTGAATCTGACCCTAGTACCGCTATTGGACTTACAAATTCAACACTTGAAAGTATTATAAAGGAAATATTAAAGGATATGAGAATTAAATCCAAAATTAAAGGGACTGAAACGCTTTACCAACTTAGTTCAATTATACTTAAGGAATTTAACTTTACTAGCACAGAACTCCCTAAAGAAATAAAGACAATAGGGAATTCACTACTGACTGCAAATCAAGCAATTGAAAAGATTAGAAGTGAAAAAACCAATTTTCACGGAAAAACAAGTGAAGATTTTTTAATTGAAGACACAATTTATGCATATTTTATCGTAAATTCAGTGACAACTGTTGGACTATTTTTGGATAAATATTACAAAACAAAATATCCAAAACCTAACCCCGAAATAGAAGAAGATGATGGATTCCCATTTTGAACCCCCCCCCAAAACAAAATAGTTAAATATTTGTTAATTACAATAAAAAAACTTTAAAAACCAAAATAGTTTTCTAATTTTGCAGAATAAATTTTAAGGCATGGATATTAAAACAAGAATATTAATGGAGACCGGCGAATTATTCAGGCAGAATGGTATTAAGAATGTTACAATGGATTATATTGCCTCACGAATGGGAATTTCGAAACGTACAATTTATGAGAATTTTAAGGATAAGGACGCTTTGGTAAAACAGGTTATAGAAGAAGGTGCAAAAATCCATAAAGCATCTTGTCTTGAACTTATCGAAAAAAGCGAAAATGTTTTTGAAGCAATTTTTAATATCGGAAAACACAATCATCAGACTTTCGGAAAAATACATCCTTTGTTTTTTGAAGACCTCAAAAAATATCATTTTAATATTTATTCCGATGTCATTGAAAAGGGGGATTTCAGAGATACAGGAATTACATATATCCTTTTGGAACGCGGTAAAAAAGAGGGCTTATTTAATGACAATATTAATATTGATGCCGTTAATATGTTTTTGCATGAAATTTTCAGGATGGTGCATAAAGAAGAATTTTTAAAATTCGGCAGGGAAGTTTTGTATGAATCTGTGTTTTTGCCTTACTGGATGGGTATCTCAACTGCAAAAGGAAGAAAAATTATCGAAAAAAATATGGAAAATATAAAAAAATCAATTTAATATGAAATTGAACATGATTAAAATATCGGGAACCAGTCAGAAATATCAGGAACCAGTCAGAGTTTCACTTTGAGTGAAACTCTGACTAACTTATATTATCGAAAAAATATGGAATATATAAAATCAATTTAATATGAAAAAACAGAGTTTAATAATTGTAATATTTTTAATTTTTGGTCAGATATTGCTGTCTCAGGAAAGCGGGATTTTGCGGCTTAGTATCAGCGAGGCAAAAGAATATGCCATTAATCATAATAAGCAGTTGCGTAATGTAAGGTCAGATACCGAGATTGCAAGACACAGATACAGGGAGGCATTATCGCAGGGGTTACCGCAAATATCTGCGAATTTTGATTATACCGATTTTTTTAATTACGAAATGGAATTCGGTATGATGGGAGGAGGAGGAGATATGCCAAATATTGACTTCACAAAACTAGATGCCGGAGATTTGGAAATTATGAAAATGTTATCGGGATTTATCAGCGACGAACCGACAACAATTAAAATGAATAATTCCGCAACTGCACAATTGCAGGTCAGTCAGCTTATTTTCAGCGGTCAGTATATTGCAGGTATTCAGATTTCTAAAATTGCTCAATTGCTTGCGAATAAAAACCTTAATAAAACCGAAACTGACATTAGGGAATCTGTGATAAGTTC
>SLSH01000058.1 GCA_007130555.1 Bacteroidales bacterium | reverse complement strand
TCCAGCGGAGATAAGGAAGTGCCTTCAATGCTTATACATATCGGAGCGGTTGACGGAACAACAGGAAATGTAGAATTTGCAATATGGGATAATAACGGTACCGGAGGTGCTCCCGGAACTAAACTGGGAAGTAAAACTATTACAATGGCAACATTATCAGCAGCATTTAGTGAACCTCCTACACCATATACAGTGAATTTTGATAATCCTATACCTGTAAATGGAAATTTCTATGCCGGTTTTTTCACTTCTACGGGAAGTGATTTTGCGGTAACAAGCAATACACATGGCGATGCGCCAAACGCAACTTATTCATGGGAAATGTGGACTGATAATGAATGGTATGATTTTTCTGCATGGAACAATGGAGCAGGTTTAGATATCCATTTGGCAATATTCCCTGAAGTGTGTCCTATAGTTAATATTGAAAATTTAACTACTGAAACTAAAATAAATATTTATCCAAATCCTGCAAATAATTTTATAACCATTACAAACGCAAAAAATGCAAATATTTTGATATATAATATTTTGGGCGAAGTTGTACATACAACTGAAAATGCTTCGTCATATCAAAACATTGACACAAGCGAACTTCCTAATGGAACTTATTTTATAGAAGTTAATTCCGAGGTATTTAAAATTAATATTATAAAATAGAATAGAATAATAATTAGAACTGTCTCATAATTTTATTTGAGGCAGTTTTTTTTATTCCGTAAATAGACTTAATGGACAAGTAGTCTGGAAATTTTCGAATCGGTTAATATTCGTAGTTTGTTACAAATCAAAACTTATAAATAAAAAAGGGCGCCATTTAAAACAGCCTTTTTTTTGAAATATAGTATTGTGATTATACTCCTGCAAATCGTTTATAATAGTTATATCTCCATTTAGCATTTTCCTCAGCTTCTTTAAACAGAACTTTTGCTATATCCGGAAATGTTTGCACAAGAGAAGAATATCTTACTTCGCTCATAAGGAAATCCTGAAATTTGGAATAATCAGGCTCTTTGCTGTCAAGGATAAACGGATTCTTAGCTTCTTTTTCCAATAATGGATTATATCTAAAATTGTGCCAGTATCCTGCTTCAACTGCCAGTTTCATTTGCTCCTGGGATTTTCCCATTCCTGCTCTTAAGCCGTGACTTATACATGGTGAATATGCGATAATACATGAAGGTCCGGGATACGCTTCAGCTTCTTTTAGTGCTTTAAAGAACTGATTATGATTAGCCCCCATAGAAACCTGAGCCACGTAAACATATCCATAAGTCATTAACATTGCGCCAAGGTCTTTTTTACGTGTTCTCATACCTGCTGCGGCAAATTTTGCAACGGCACCAACCGGAGTCGCTTTTGAAGCCTGTCCACCGGTATTAGAATAAACCTCGGTGTCCATAACTAATATATTAACATCTTTACCTGTAGCAACAACATGATCCAATCCTCCGAATCCAATGTCATAAGCCCAACCGTCTCCACCGAAAACCCATACAGACTTTTTAACAAGGTACTGCTTTCTATCTTTAATTTCTTTTGCAATATTATCATCAATATTTTCTATTGCATTCAATAGTTTTTTAGAAGCAATTTCAGAACCTTCTGCATTATCTCTATTCTCTATCCATTCAATTGCAGCAGCTTTTGCTTCTCCTTCCCATGCAGCTTCTTGTAAAAGAAGAGTAATTTTTTCACGTATTTTTTCAATTCCTGCAGAAAAACCAAAACCATACTCGGCATTATCTTCAAACAACGAATTCGCCCATGCCGGACCAAAACCTGATTTATAGTTTGTACAATAAGGAGTTGAAGGTGCAGATGCTCCATAAATTGACGAACATCCTGTTGCATTTGCTATTAACATTCTTTGTCCGTATAACTGAGTAATTGCCTTAACATAAGGAGTTTCTCCGCAACCTGCACATGCTCCTGAGAACTCAAATAAAGGTTGTGCAAACTGAGAATTTTTAACATTCTGGTTTTTATCCAAAATAGCATCTTTATATCCTACTTTCTCATCCATATAATACCATCTGTCAACTTGTTCTAACTGAGTTCCAAGTGGTTTCATAACCAATGATTTTTGTTTTGAAGGACAAATATCCGCACAATTTCCGCATCCTGTACAATCAAGTACACTTAGTTGCATTCTAAAATTATATTCTTTAGTTCCTCCGATTCCTTTTATTGTCTCAGTTCCTTCGGGAGCATTTTTAAGCTCTTCATCTGTTAATAAAAATGGACGAATGGCTGCATGCGGACAAACATAAGAACACTGATTACACTGAATACAGTTTTCAGATATCCATTCGGGAACATTTACAGCAATACCACGTTTTTCATATTTTGATGTTCCGCATGGAAATGTTCCGTCTTCGCGACCATTAAAGGTAGAAACAGGGAGAATATCTCCTCTTTGAGAATTTATAATATCAACAACATTTGAAATAAACTCAGGTACTTTTCTGTTTCTGATAACACGGAATCCTTCTGTTTGAATATTTGCCCATTCAGAAGGCACTTCAATCTTAATAACTTCGGATCCTGCATCCACAGCGGCATAGTTCATACTAACAATTTTCTCACCTTTATTTCCATAAGTTTTATCAATCATTTTCTTCATTTGCTTAACTGTAATTTCATAAGGAATTACATCAGCAATTTTAAAGAATGCAGACTGGAGAATTGTATTTGTTCTGTTACCTAATCCTATTTCTTCGGCAATTTTTGTTGCATTGATAATGTAAAACTTAATATTTTTCTCTGCCAAAGTTTTTTTCATGTGGTCGGGCAAACGTTTTTTCGTTTCCTCAATATCCCAGATTGAATTAAACAGGAATATACCGTTTGGTTTAATACCTGCAAGTATGTCATACTGATTAAGATATGCCGGGACATGACAAGCAACAAAATCCGGATTAGAAACCAGATACGGAGCCCTGATAGGTTTGTCTCCAAATCTCAAGTGAGATGTTGTAAATCCATAAGATTTTTTAGAATCATAAGCAAAATACGCCTGACAAAACTTATCAGTAGTTTCTCCGATAATCATAATCGAATTTTTATTTGCACCTACAGTACCGTCAGAACCCAAACCGTAGAATTTGCCCTCAAATGTTCCCTTACAAAGAATAGAGACATTATCATTTATCGGTAAAGATAAATTTGTAACATCATCCTTAATCCCAACTGTAAAATGTATTTTAGGATTTTGAGATTCCATGTTTTCATAAACTCCAATTATCATTGAAGGCGTAGTATCTTTTGAAGATAATCCGTATCTGCCTCTGAAAATTTCAGGGGCATTAGTATCTTTATAAAAAATATCTTTAACATCAAGATAAAGAGGTTCTCCATTGGCACCTAATTCTTTTGTTCTATCAAGAACCGATATTTTTTTAACAGTTTTTGGCAATACATTTCTGAAATATTTCTCAGAAAACGGACGATAAAGATGGACTTTTATCAATCCTACTTTTTTTCCTGCATCATTAAGATGATTTACAGTCTCAGTGATTGTATCGGTAATTGAGCCCATTGCAACAACTACATGTTCTGCATCAGGAGCTCCGTGATACACAAACGGATGATATGTTCTGCCTGTTTTTCTGGTAATTTCTTTCATGTATTCTTCTACCATATCAGGAATACCTTCATAAAATTTATTTGCAGCTTCTCTTGACTGAAAATAAATATCAGGATTTTG
>SLSH01000285.1 GCA_007130555.1 Bacteroidales bacterium | reverse complement strand
ATTGCCCCAGTATTGAAACAAAATTAGTTACATTTCCTGATAAAAACAGACATCAACTATTTTTAGAACCCGAAGGCGAAAAAACAATAGAATATTACTTAAACGGTTTTTCTTCTTCTCTGCCTTTGGAAATTCAAGTTTCGGCATTAAATAAAATTAAAGGTCTGGAAAAAGCAAAGATTTTTAGCCCCGGATATGCCATCGAATATGATTTTTTTCATCCTACTCAACTACATAATACTTTAGAAACAAAACATATCGAAAATCTATATTTTGCAGGGCAAATAAACGGTACAACAGGATACGAAGAAGCCGGTGCACAGGGCATTATGGCAGGAATAAATGCACATCTTAAAATCAATAGTAACCCTGCATTTACTTTGTCAAGAGATCAGGCATATATAGGCGTACTTATAGACGACCTTATTACAAAAGGTGTTGATGAACCTTACAGAATGTTTACTTCAAGAGCAGAATTCAGAATTTTACTCAGACAAGACAATGCAGACCTGAGATTAACGGAATTATCCTATAATCTTGGGCTTGCAAGTAAAGAACGTTTCGAAAAAATGAAATATAAAATTAAACACAGAGACGCTATAATTGATTTTTTTAAGAATTTTTCCTGCTCTCCAACTTATGTAAATGACAAATTATCAGAACTTGGAACAAGTCCATTGAAACAAAAACTTAAACTAATAAATCTTATATCGAGACCTCAGGTAAAAATTAATGATTTATTAGAAACAATACCTCAACTGAAAAAACTTGTTGAGGGAATTTCCGAAAAAAGAGAAGAAATCATTGATAGTGCCGAAATTCTAATGAAATATTCGGGTTATATAGACAGAGAAAAAGAAATGGCAGGGAAATTAAGCAGATTAGAAAATATTGTTATAAATGAAAAAATTGATTATAAAAAAATACATTCATTATCAACCGAAGGCAGAGAAAAATTATTAAAAATTCAGCCGAAAACAATTGGTCAGGCATCAAGAATAAGCGGAGTGTCTGCTTCGGATATCAGTATTTTATTAATATATTTGGGAAGATAAAAATTATGTTCCACGTGGAGCATTATATAATTACAAATAAATTGTTAAAAATCAAATCATTATGAAAACTTATACGGGAAATATTGTTGATGTTATTAACAGAAAAATTTTTAAGGGCTCTGTTATTGTTGAAAATGGTATTATTAGCGAAATTATCGAAAGCGATAATGATATAGATAATTATATCATGCCTGGATTTGTTGATTCCCACGTTCATATTGAAAGTTCCATGCTGATTCCGTCTATATTTGCCGGACTGGCTGTTAAGAGTGGTACAGTAGCAACAGTAAGCGACCCACACGAAATTGCAAATGTACTTGGTGTTAAAGGAGTTGATTTTATGATTGAAAATGCTTCAAAAACCCCTTTAAAAATATTTTTTACTGTCCCCTCATGCGTTCCCGCAACAGAATTCGAAACGGCAGGAGCAGTTATAGAGGCTAAAGATATTGACAGTCTTTTAGAAAAACTGCCTGTAAAAATATTAGGAGAAGTAATGAATTTTCCGGGGGTTATTTTTGATGATAAAAATGTACATGAGAAAATTAATGTTGCAAAAAAACATAATGCAATAATTGACGGACATATCCCCGGAGTCAGTGGTGATGACCTTAAGAAATATATAAATACCGGAATAAGTACCGATCATGAATGTTTTTCTTATGACGAAGCTGTAGAAAAAATTAAACTGGGAATGACAATCCTTATCCGAGAAGGTTCTGCCGCCAGAAATTTTGATACTTTATATCCATTAATCTCCGAATTTAATAATATGTGTATGCTTTGCACAGATGATTCGCATCCTGATGATATTATTAAATACGGACATATAGACAAAATTGTAAAAATGGGTTTAAATAAGGATATAAATATTTTTGATATTTTAACAACTGCATCCGTAAATCCTGTTAAACATTATAAATTACCGGTTGGATTATTGCAAAAAAATGATCCTGCCGATTTTATAATTGTAAAAGACCTTAAAAATATTGAAATTTTAGAAACTATAATAAATGGTGAACCGGTTTACAGTTATCAGAGATTATTATTCAATTCCGACAAAATCAATCCTATAAATAAATTTAATGCAGAAAAAATTTCAGCAGAAAAAATTTCGGTAGAAGATAAAAATACAAAAATCAAAGTTATTGAAGTTATTGATAAAGAATTAATCACAAAATCATTTTCCGTAACTCCAAAAACCGAAGACGGTAAAATCGTTTCGGATATAGATAAAGACATTCTAAAAATTGTTGTATATAACCGTTACGATTCAACTTCAAGACCTATGACAGGCTTTATTAATGGCTTTGGATTAAAATCCGGGGCGATTGCCGGTTCGGTCGCTCACGACAGTCATAATATCATTGCCGTGGGTACAAACGATACAGATATTGTAAATGCAATAAATGAAATTGTTGAACATAAGGGGGGTTTATGTTTTGTAAACGGAATGGATTATTACAGTATCCCGTTGGAGTTTGGGGGATTGATGACACAGGAAAATCCTTATGATGTTGCAAATAAGTACGAAATACTAAACAAACAAATTAAAACGGCAGGTTCTAACCTGACTTCCCCTTTTATGACTCTCTCTTTTATGGCTCTGCTTGTAATTCCGGAACTTAAAATAGGAGATAAAGGTCTTTTTGATATTACCAAATTCGATTTTGTAAATTTATATGATGAATAGTTTATGAAAAATGTTCCATGTGGAACATTAGTTATATGTATGATTATCAAATTGTTAAATAATTAAAAATATGATTGCGACGATTCAAAGAGTAACAAAGGCATCGGTTAAAATTAATAATGAAATTTATTCACAAATAGATGACGGATTGTTGATATTGCTTGGTGTAACTCATATTGACACAAAAGAAGATGCCGAGTGGTTGTCAAACAAAATTATAAATTTAAGAATTTTTGACGATGCCGATGGAGTTATGAATTTGTCAATCAAAGACTTAAATTATGATATACTGACTATCAGCCAGTTTACTCTTCATGCAAAAACAAAAAAAGGAAACAGACCGTCTTATATTGAAGCTGCAAAACCTCCTCTGTCAACTGATTTATATGAATATTTTATAAATTGTCTAAATGATCTTTTGCAGAAAAAAACATCTTCCGGAAAATTCGGAGAATACATGCAAATAGAACTATGCAATGATGGTCCGGTTACAATTATAATTGATACTAAAGATAAAAAATAAAAATTCCTCCCGATAAGATATTTATTCATAAAATCTTTTTTTTAATTAAATAAAAAATTGTATTTTTGTTTTGCATACTTTATTTAGTTAAGTAGTTATTAAATTATAAATTTTCAATAATCTAAATTTTACATTATGATTTATAAAATAAGATATATGATTTTACCCATATTGATAATGGGAGTTTTTGTATTATTTACAAGCGGATGCGAAAAAGAAGAACAGGAAGATCCTCCTATAGATAATAACGGAGGTAATGGAAACGAGGTAACCAAAGTTACTGATGTTGACGGAAATGAATACAGAACTGTAAAAATGGGAGAATTAGAATGGATGGCAGAAAATCTGCGTACAAAAACGTACAGCAATGGAGATTCTATTCAATTTCTAGGTTGGGGAGAATGGGAAGGTCAAGATTCGGAAGCATATACTTTATGCCCTCCCGATTATTTTGATGATTT
>SLSH01000120.1 GCA_007130555.1 Bacteroidales bacterium | reverse complement strand
TTTTAATGCCCTTTTCGACCCGTATGCAATTGAAGAAAGCCCTTATGGAAGCTCGGGAGTAAGAGTAAACAAAGCAGAATTTAATGAAACAGGAGCTCTGTGCAGAATTACATCCGCTAATTTGAATGTTGGCTTTTCGTTAAATTCAAGCAGAGGACAGGAAAAAAAAATTACCCCCACACAAATGCAGACTTTATACGGATATCCCGAACATTATGTTGATTTTGATGTGCCGTGGAATGTCAGAATTAATTATTCTTTAAGATATTCTAAACCATACTTTGAATCTGATGTTGTACAAACTTTGAATTTTTCGGGAGATTTTAGCCTTACCGAAAACTGGAAAATCAGTTTTACTTCGGGATATGATATAGAAAAACGAAAAGCCAGTTATACAACTATTGATATTTATCGCGATTTGCATTGTTGGGAAGCAAGCGTACATATTGTTCCTTTTGGGACACATAAATCATATATGTTCCAGATAAATGTTAAAGCCGATATGCTAAAAGATTTAAAAATTGCTAAACGAAGAAGCTGGTTTGATAATTTTTAAAATAATTTAAAAATCTTATTTTTGTAAAAAAACAATTTATTATGTTACAATTTCAAGAAGCTCTGGACATAGTTTTAAAACATTCTTATAATTTAGAAAAAGAGAATGTATCTCTTAATAATTGTTTAAACAGGATATTGGCGGAAGACATTATTTCGGATATGGATATGCCTCCTTTTGATAAATCTGCTGTTGACGGATATGCATGTAAAGCAGAAGATATAAATATGGAACTTGAAGTTATTGAAACTGTTCAGGCAGGACAAACTCCTTCAAAAAAGATTAAAAAAGGACAATGTACGCAAATAATGACAGGTGCGCCAGTCCCCGACGGAGCAGATAAAATTATTATGGTCGAACATGTGGAAATAAACGGAAATAAAATCAAAGCAAAAAAAAATCAGATAAAAAGTAATATTTGTAAACTTGCCGAAGATGTTAAAACCGGAGATGTAGTTTTAGAAAAATCGATATTAATAAAGCCGCAACATATTGCAGTTCTTGCATCATCAGGATATAATAAAGTCCATGTGTATAAAAATCCTTCCGTGGGAGTATTCTCAACAGGTGATGAACTTGTAGAACCTGATTGTAAGCCATCCAAATCAAAAATCCGTAATAGCAACGGACCTCAACTGATCGCTCAGGTGCAGAATCTCGGATTAGAAGAAAAATATTACGGAATAGCAAAAGATACTAAAAAAGATACTTTAAATATTCTTAAAAAAGCATTATCCGAAAATGATATTGTTTTACTTACAGGAGGAGTTTCAATGGGTAAATTTGACTTTGTTCCCGAAGTTTTAAAACAAGCAGGAGTAGAAATTCTATTTAGTCAGATAGCAATTAAACCCGGAAAACCAACAGTTTTTGGAACAATTAACAATAAATTTGTCTTCGGATTGCCGGGGAATCCCGTTTCATCTTTTGTTTTATTTGAAATTCTAGTTAAAGCCCTTATTTATAAACTAATGGGATTTGAAATTAATCCTGATAAAATAAAACTTCCGCTTGGCAAAGATTACATACAAAAAAGAACAGGACGACAATCTTTTATACCTGTAAATATTAAAAACGGGCAAATTTTTCCTGTCGAATATCATGGAAGTGCTCATATAAATTCATTATCTTTGGCAGATGGTTTTATTTCAATTCCCGCAGGGGTTGATGAAATTAAAAAAGGAGAATTACTTGATGTACGACAAATTTAACAGAAAGATAAATTATCTCAGAGTTTCGGTTACCGACAGATGTAATCTCAGATGTGTTTATTGCATGCCTCCCGAAGGTATTGATTTGGTAAAACATAAAGAAGTATTAAGGTTTAATGAAATTGAAGAAACGGTTAAATTTGCTGTAGATAACGGAATTGATAAAATCAGAATCACAGGCGGAGAACCCCTGATAAGAAAAGGAATTGTAAATTTAGTTGAAATAATTGCGAAAATTAAAGGAATTAAAGACCTTGCAATGACAACAAATGCAATTTTTCTTGAAAAATTTGCAAAACCTCTTGCAGAAGCAGGATTACACAGAGTAAATATCAGCCTTGACAGTATTGATGAAAATAAATACCGTGAAATTACACAGGGAGGAGATATCAATTTGGTTTTTAAGGGAATTGAAGCCGCAAAAAAAGAAGGATTAACTCCTGTAAAAATTAATTGTGTAATTAAAAAATCGGCAAATGAACCTGATGCAAAGGCTGTTAAAGAATATTGCGATAAAAACGGACTAAGTGTTCGCTATATTCACGAAATGAATCTGGGAACCGGAGAGTTTGAAATTGTTGAAGGCGGTACAGGAGGAAATTGTAAAATTTGTAACCGGTTAAGAATTACTGCAACAGGAGATATTTTGCCGTGTTTATTTAGTGATGAAAAATTCAATATTCGTAAAATGGGAATTAAGCAAGCTTTTAAACTAGCTTTGGAAAATAAACCCGAAAACGGATGTTTTGCAAAAAATAATAAATTTTACAATATAGGAGGATAATTTATGCCGAAACTAAGTCATGTTGATAAAACAGGTAAAGCTAATATGGTAGATATCGGAGATAAACCCGTTCAAAAAAGAATTGCAAAAGCAAAAGGGAGTATAAAATTATCGGATGAAGCAATAAGTCTGATAAGAGAAAATAGCAATAAAAAAGGAGATGTACTAAGAATCGCCGAAATTGCAGGAATTCAGGGAGCAAAAAAAACAAGCGACCTGATACCCTTATGTCATCCTTTGCAGATTACAAAAATTGATGTTTATGCTAAGCTTACAGATACCGGAGTAGAAATTATAAGCGAAGCAAAATGTACAGGCAAAACAGGAATTGAAATGGAGGCATTAACAGCCGTAAGTATCTCACTGCTAACCATTTACGATATGTGCAAAGCTGTGGATAAAAATATGGTAATTGAAAAAATATATTTGTTGGAAAAAATAAAAACAAATAAATAAATTATGTGTAATGCATAAATAGGCGGAAAAAACATTATGGAAAACAAAACAGGAAAAGTAATATCGGTAAATATTTCGCAAAAAAAAGGCGAAATAAAACTACCTGTAGATAAAATCGTTATTGATGAAAAAGGTATCAAAAATGATGCACACTCGGGGGATTGGCACAGACAAGTCAGTCTTTTGGATAGGCACAGTATAAAAAGTTTTGAGAAAGAATTCGGACGTTCTTTGAAACACGGAGAATTTGCCGAAAATATTACAACCGAGGGATTTACATTATACAAAATGAAACTTTTAGATACATTAAAAATTAATGATGTTGTTCTGGAAATAACCCAAATAGGGAAAAAGTGCCACGGAGACGGTTGTGCTATTTATAATGCCGTTGGAAAATGTGTAATGCCTAAAGAAGGGATTTTTTGTCGCGTAAAATCTTTTGGAACGATTTCTTCCGGTGATAAGATTATTTATTCTCCAAAAATATTTAAAACTCTGATAATAACGCTTAGCGACAGAGCAAGTAAGGGAGAATATTCCGACAGGAGCGGACCTGCAATAAAAAAAATATTAAATAATTTTTTTGATAATAATCAATATGAACATGAAATTTCAACAAAAATAATCCCTGATAATGCAGAATTATTAACAAAAAATATCAACAAAGCCCTCGAAAATAATTTTGATATTATCATTACAACAGGAGGAACAGGGATAGGGAAAAG
>SLSH01000014.1 GCA_007130555.1 Bacteroidales bacterium | reverse complement strand
TGTTTTTGTTTAATCCTGTCGCATAATTAACTTCATTTTGCGACCTTTCTTCTATCGGAATTGATTTTCCTGTTTTGATATTCATGTCAAAAGTGCTTAGCGGAGCTGCAACATAAAAGGGAATATTGTAATATTTTGCCGCTATTGCTTTTTCGAGAGTGCCGATTTTATTTGCCGTATCTCCGTTTGCAACAATTCTGTCTGCTCCCACAATTATCAAGTCAATTTGATTCTTTGACATATAATATGCTCCTGCATTATCGGGAATTATTGCATGAGGTACACCATGTTGATGCAGTTCCCATGCAGTTAATCTGCCACCCTGATTTCGTGGTCCTGTCTGGTCAACATAAACAAAAATATTTTTTCCGTTGTCGTATGCCGTATAAATAGGAGCTAGGGCACTTCCGTAATCGACCAAAGCCAACCACCCTGCATTACAGTGGGTCTCTATTTTATAGCCGTTTTTTATAAGTTTGTTGCCATGTTCTCCGATAAGTTTTGACTGTTCTACACATTCGTCTGCAACCGACATAGCTTCGGATATTGCAAATTCTTCAGATATTTTAAGTGCTTCGAAAACACGATTTGTTGCATAAAATAAATTAGCAGCAGTAGGTCTTGTAGAATCAAGCATTTTTTTTGCATTTTCTGCTTCTGCAATAATATCTTTGTCTTTTGTATTAAGGATTGCTTGTAACATTCCGTAAGCCCCTGCAGCACCAATGGAGCCTGCTCCTCTAGTTATCATTGTGGTTATAGCAGTACAGGTATCTTGTATTGATTTTGAACGGTAAATTTCAAACGAAAACGGAAGCATATTTTGATTTATCATGCATAAAGTACTGCCTTCCATCCATAATGCTCTGTAATGTCTGCCTTTTACTTTCATAGTTTAAATTATTTCTTTTTAGCCTTTTTTATAAGTTTAATCTCTACAAAAGGCGGACGACGAATAAATATTGCAATAAATGCAGCTGCAAGTGCTCCTGCAACACCGCTATTCATACCCGGCAAACCAATAAACTGCATAATTAATTGTAATAATATAAGTGAAAATAATATAACAATACCGAGTATTAGAATTTTAAACCACTTGTATTCAACGCTTACTTCCGCATTACAATAGATACAATATCGGTTTTCACCGTAAGATCTTTTTACAAAAATTCTTTTAAAAACATTTCCACTTTTATTACAATTCGGACAAATCATAAAATATCAATATATCAATATGAGTAGGAAAAATTAAAAATTAATTCTGTCTCCGATATTAATATTATGTTTTTCGCAATATCCGAGATTTACTTCTACTACATAAATTGCAGGTTCTGCCGAAGGATATGATGTGTTTGACATAGTATCAGCGGCGCTATGGATATCTACAATTTGTCTGTTCGAGTTTACATAAATAATATCCAACGGTATTTTAGTATTTCTCATCCAGAAAGACTGAATGACTTCTCTGTCGAATAAGAACAACATACCGAAATCATGTTCCATTTCTGCTCTGTACATTAATCCCATTTGTCTTTGAAAATCCGTACTTGCAATTTCAACATTCAATTTGTTTTTTACATCATCGCTTTCTTTTTCGATAAATAATAATTCTCCGTCTTTTCTGAATTCAGGAGGATTATCAAAATCGTAAACGGTTTGTTTCAACTCTCTTTGATGATGATCCACAGGTATTGTGTCAGCTCTGTGTTCGGTTCTTTTGGTTGACTCTCCGCAAGAATGCATTGATAATGATATTGAAATAAATATTCCAAAAAATAATAAATTAAACCCGGTTAAAAAAAATCTTTTTTGTTTTATATAAAATATTATTTAAACTATTTGTAAAGTATGTAATTTTGAATAAATTCCATTAATTTCCAATAATTTTTTATGTTTACCTTCTTCTACAATTTTTCCTTCGTGTATAACATATATAATATCGGCATTTTTTACAGTTGATAGTCTGTGTGCAATTACAATTGATGTTCTGTTACGCATCAGATTTTCAAGAGCTTCCTGTACAAGTTTTTCTGATTCGGTGTCAAGAGCCGATGTAGCTTCGTCTAAGATTAATATCGGAGGATTTTTTAATACGGCTCTTGCAATACTTATTCTTTGTCGTTGTCCTCCGGAAAGTTTTGAGCCTCCATCTCCGATATTTGTCTGATAAGTTTCAGGCGTTTCCATTATAAATTCATGTGCATTTGCTACCTTAGCCGCAGAAACAACATCCTCAAAACTTGCATTTTTATTTCCGAATGTTATATTATTATAAAAAGTATCATTAAATAAAATGGGATTTTGATTTACATAGCCCACTAAATTTCGGAGTTCTTTAAGTTTATAGTCTTTTATGTTGTATCCGTCAATTTCTATTGCTCCGTTATCTATATCATAAAATCTTGGGATTAAATCAACTAATGTAGATTTGCCGGAACCGCTTTGTCCTACAAGTGCTATGGTACTGCCCTTATTAATTTTTATATTAATATTCCTTAAAACAGAATTCTTTTCATAAGCAAAATCAACATTTTTGTATTGAATATAGTCTGAAAAACTTTTGATTGAAATGGCATTTTCTTTTTCTGTAATATTGTTTTTAGCATCAATAATATCATTAATTCTGTCAACAGATGCCAGCCCCTTTTTTACGTTATACCACGAAGAGGACAGATTTTTGGCGGGAGAAATTATCTGACTGAAAATTATTAAATAACCAATCAGCACTTGCGAAGCCATAGGAGAGGAGCCTGTTAATACAATATTTCCGCCGTACCACATAATAGCAACCATAGCAATTGTTGCAAGAAATTCACTTAATGGACTTGCAAGAAATCTTTTACGATTAATTTTATTCATTAATCTTGTATATTCATTGTTGGTTTTATGAAATCTGCCCTCGACATGATGTTCGGCATTAAATGCTTTAATAATCCGCAGCCCTCCGAGCATTTCTTCAATTTGGGAAAGTAATTGTCCCATCTGGTTTTGTCCTATACGCGATGTTTTTCGCAACGACTTTCCAATTTGTCCTACAATAAGTCCTACAACCGGTAATAATATAAAAACAAAAATAGTCAATTGCCAACTTATTAATACCAAAGCTCCAAGATAAATAACAATTTTAATAGGATCGCGAAATACCATTTCCAATGAACTCATTATTGCCCATTCGATTTCCTGAACATCATTAGTCATTCTTGCAATTACATTACCTTTTTTTTCTTCGGAATAATATGATAATGGAAGGTTTACTGTTCTGTTATACAGTACGTTGCGAATGTCCCGTACAACCCCGTTGCGAATAGGAACCATAAAGAAATTTGCAAAATACATAAACCCTGTTTTAAAAAATGTTGCGATTATTACCAATAACCCAATCATAAATAAAGCATAAACATCTCCATTATTTATGATTAAATGACTTATCCAGTAGTTGAAATTATGTTCTATGCTGTTAAAATCAAAAATATTTAGCTCAACTTTTGTGGTTACCAGAGCTTGAGTTTTAAATAGTATTCCCAAAAATGGTATAGCAAGACCAAAAGAAAACAAACTAAAAATTGCAGCCAGAATATTGAATAAAATATTTAGAATAGCATAGAATTTATAAGGGATTATATATTTTACTATTTTTAGAAAATCTTTCATTTAATCTTCAAAAATTTTATTCAGTCAGATAACATGATTGTAAAACTGCTGACATTTAAAAATATTGTATTTCTCATACAGATAATTA
>SLSH01000053.1 GCA_007130555.1 Bacteroidales bacterium | reverse complement strand
TCGTTTCTGAAACAGTCATTTACGAAAAGTAAACTCCTTAGTTTCAGAAACTTCGAAAGCCTTGTCTTTGACGCTTTCTTATCAAAGACCCCAAAATCGGTAGTTTTCTTGCAGGCACTATATAGTTATTCATTACCTTTTTCCCTTCCTTTCTCACCCTCTCACCCTCCCACCGTCCCTAAGTCTCTCCCTTCCTCACCAAAACCTCCTTTACCACATTCTTCGCCCCTTGCCACAATAGCTCTTTTGTCCATAAAAAACCAAAATTATGCCAACGCTGAGGATGAACCGTTATCATTATTTGATTGGGAAGTTTGTGGATATTGTTTATTATTTCTTGTGTTGTTCGGAATGATAGCCCTTGTTTGTTCCATCTATCTTGATGTTCCGGAATTTTATCTCTTACGCTTACTCTATATCCGTCCCAACGCCTGCCTGTATCTGTTAAGTAAAAAACTTTTGAAAAATCTATGTCAAAATATGGTTCTCCGATTATGCCAAGTCCTTTGTAATCGTAATGTTTCCACAAATCTTTGCTGTCCCATTTTGAACGGGGACTGCCATGCATACATATAGTTGAAACAGGTACAATCTTTCTTAGTTTTTCTAAGTTAAAACAAAAATCATCATAAGCTTTTTCAATATCCCCATTGCAAGTAGTTAAGTTTTCGTAGTGATAGCCTATTTCATGTCCTAATGAAGCAATTTCTTTTATTATTTCATCATTCCATGAACATTTAAGAGTACGAAAGTAATATGTGCCGCTAATTCCTAAATTATGCTCGATTTTAGCTGTTGTTAAACTGTTTTGGGGAAGTTTGTCAACATCGTGGCGGAGGATTATTGTTTTTTGCTTGGGGTAGGAAATAAAATCATTAAATCTTTGTGTTGAATATCCTACTTTTAGAATTGCTTCCAGTAGTAATTTATATATATTTAAAGTGAAGTCTTTCATTATTATCCTTTGTTATATAAAAATCAGCAATTATCGACTTTCCTCACTTACGAGGCTATACTGCGTTAGCAATTACTGTTACAAGCCTTATTTAGGATTAATAGAAAAAGCCGAATAAGAATAAAGGAATTCTATTTTGAGAGCCAATAGTAATGTCATCAATTACAGCATAAGCATCAGTTAAGTTATTTAATTGTTGTTTGGTTTTGTTTTTACCTCCTATTTCAAAAATGTATTTATCGTCTATTTTAAAATCGCCCTGTTCGGCATAGGTAAGTTTGTGTTTATAACCAAGTTGATTGGCAAAAAATGTTTCTCTTAAATTTCCTTTGTTGGCATTATCCTGAGCTAATAAATACATTAAATTTGTATTCTCCAAATAAGTTTTAAGTGGTTTTTGCAATGCACTTATACCGCTACTTTGCTTAAACAAATTTTTGGTTAAGCCTATTTCTTCCAAATAATGCAAATAGGCCAATAATGTATTTCTATTAATACCGATTTTGTTGCTCAATTTACTTACGTTGGGTTGAAATGGTACAGTAGCAGCAATGATTGTCAACAATTGTTTAATTTTTGAAATGTATGCAATATCGACTTTTCTTAAAAGCGGCAATTCAATATCTAACATCATGTTGATTACCTCTCCCATTCGCACAAAGTATAATTCTTTATCTTCCTGATAATAAGGATAGTAGCCATGTTTTAAATAATTTTCAAAATACTTAAATGGTTTAAGTTTTTTATTAATTGTTCTGGCTATTGCACTATGGTTTTTTAACAAGTCTTTTAAAGTAATGACAGGCAAAACCTCTCCTGTTTCCAGAGCAAGGTATTCTCTAAACGAAAGTCCTTGCATATAGTAAGTTATGGCTCTCCGACTAAGGTCGGCTCGTGCGTTTAGAATTTCCAATAGGGACGAACCGGTAAATACAATTTTTAAATCGGGATAATCATCATAAATATTTTTTAATTCCTGAGTCCATTGACTGTATTTATGTACTTCATCCAAAAAAAGATATTTACCACCTCTTTGTTCAAATGATTTGGCTAAATCGACAAGTGTATGGTTGTTAAACCAAATATTATCTAAACTCACATACAACACTTTATCCAACTCACTATGCAAATTCAACTTAATGTATTGTAACAGTAAGGTGGTTTTACCAACGCCTCTTGCTCCTTTTATGCCTATTAATCTTGCATTCCAATTAATTTCATTGATGATGTTTCGAACAAATTGCGTATTAGTTCGTGCTAGTTTTTTTTCAAATAATTCTATTATGGTATCCATATTTTAGTTTTTCTGATAAGCAAAATTACTAAATAATGTTTAATCTAACAAGCAAAATTGAATTTTCTTACATATACCCATTGCAAGTGCTTAGATTTTCGTAATGATAGCCTATTTCATGTCCCAATGAGGCAATTTCTTTTATTATTTCCTTATTCCATGAACATTTATGAGTACGAAAGTAATATGTGCCGCTAATTCCTAAATTATGCTCGATTTTAGAAGTTATTAAACTGTTTTGGGGAAGTTTGTCAACATCGTGGCGGAGGATTATTGTTTTTTGCTTGGGGAGGGAAATGAAATCTTTGTAAGATTGAAAATTGTATCCGTTTGCTTTAAAAGTAGATAGAAAGCGGTAGTATGTTTTGAGGGTGAAATCCAAATTAATAATTTTTTTATTATGGTTTAATACAATCTATTTTATTTCTTTCCTTAGATAATACATCGTTTTGTTTATTGTCCACTTTAGACCATTTTGCCTTAGCAAAAAAGAAAAAGCATATAAATTCCTGTAAGATTTATTAAAAATTGCATTGGCTTTTTGTACCGGGATATAAAGAAATTTTGGAAGACTGTATAGCAGGCTATACAAATTTACAGAATACAAAACATGTTTTTTCCTTAAGCCTGAAAGTTCTTTAACAGTGGGTTTGTTTTTATGCATTACAACAGGCAAATGAGTTATTTCTTCACTCTCCGTATCAAAAAACACTAATAAAGAAAGTCTGTTCTTTAATATATTTCTTTTGTATGTAAGCTTTCCTACAAAGTGATAAACAGTTGTTGACATGACCTTTTTTGATAGCTTTTCAGGATATGTAATTTGCGTTGGAGGCTTAATATAAAAATTGGGAAAAAGAAAGTTGCCCAAGCACATGTATGCTTTCTTTCCGTTGTGTTGAATTATTCCCTGTGTACGATGCGCATGCATACCAATTATACATAAGACTTTTTTATGCTCCAGTAGTTTTTTTGCAAGTTTTATATTGTTGTGTTCAGGTAATATCACATGTTCTCTTCCCCAGTGAAAATGAAGTATAGCTTTAGTATTATCCGGCAAACCTGATTAATCTTTTATAATATTATCATAATTCAGTGGATTTACACCCGGATTTTCATCTGAAGCTATTTGGACTTTCTTTAAGTATGGTTTATTGAATTCACAATACCCTATAACACAAATATTTTCATTAATCCAAAACGGTTCTTTAGCTTCATTGATATTTGAGCCCGCTCCAAAATATGAAATCTTATATTGTTTTAACTCTTTTAAAGTATTCGTAATACCTTCATTGTCCTTATCTTGTATATGATTATTTGATAAAGCAACAGCATTTATTTTCATTGTCGCTGCTTTTCTTAAATTTTCAGGGGCAGAATGTAAAGTACATTTATTCTGTTTATTTTCATAATTATTATTACATATTGCCTGTTCCAGATTAGCTATCCGCAAATCTGCATCATAAAAACTCTTACAGAATACGTATTGCTCGGA
>SLSH01000315.1 GCA_007130555.1 Bacteroidales bacterium | reverse complement strand
TTTTTATATGAACACAATTATGATGAAGCATTGAATCTTTTTTTAGAATTAGAGACAATGGAGCCTGAAAATGCCAATATCTGGTATAAAATCGGGGTTTGTTATTTAAATACAAAATTATATAAAACCAAAGCCAAAGATTATCTCGAAAAAGCCTCGGAACACATCAGACCTAACTATAGGGCTGATAATCACAGAGAAAAAAATGCCCCTCTCGGAACTTTATTATATTTAGGGCAGGCATATCGTTTAAATTATGATTTTGACAGGAGTTTGGAAACATTTAATAATCTTATTGATAAACTGAATGCTGATAATGAAAACGATAAACAATTAATCCGAAAAATAGAAAGAGAAATAAGAATAACAAATAATGCAATAGACCTTACCAAAAACCCTGTTGATGTAAAATTCCGAAATCTCGGACCAAAAATAAATACAAAATACAGTGAACATTCTCCATTAATAGATATGAATGAAACCATGTTGGTTTTTACATCAAGACGCCCAAGACCACAGCAGGAACAAAAAAATCAGGATGAAGATATTTTTATATCAAGAAAAATTAATAATGTTTGGCAGGAACCTGTAAGACCGGGAGCTCCTATTAATACAAAAGAATATAATGAAGTTGCTGTTGCTTTGTCAATGGATGGCAGACAGATAATTTTTTTGCGTTCGGGAAATGGTAATACAAATGGGAATCTTTATATTACATCAAGCGAAGACAGAATTAATTGGAGTACCCCAAAACTACTAGACCAGATTAATAGTCAATACAAAGAAACTCAGGCATGTTTTTCTCCCGACGGAAATTCTATATATTTTACCAGTAACAGAACAGGAGGAGTAGGTGGTACTGATATATATGTAACCCGCCGCAGCTCAGACGGAACATGGAGCAGTCCCCAAATGTTAAGCGCCATGGTTAATACTCCTTACAATGAAACGTCTCCTTTTATGCATCCCGACGGTGTAACATTATTTTTCAGCTCCGAAGGACATAATTCTATGGGAGGTTACGATGTATTTTATGTAAAAATGGATGAATACGGGCATTTTTCAAAACCCGTAAATCTTGGATATCCCATAAATACTCCCGATGACGAAATTAATTATGTAATTAATATTGATGGACAAAAAGGATATATGGCAGCAGTCAGAGAAGATGGACACGGAGATTTTGATATTTATGAAATTATTCAGAAAGGAATATATGAAAATGAATTTATTGTTTACGAAGGAATTGTTACGGATTTAGATAAAAGAATTATTAAAGATGTAGTAATTACTGTTACGGATATTACGGATGAAGATACGGACGATGATATACAAAAAATGAAAGGAATTTACAGATTTCAATATGGAGAAGTTGTTGCCGAACCCGTTGAACGTCCCAGGATTTTACCGATTGAAATGGATTATATTCCGAATGATATCACGGGAAAATATACTATGGTATTGCCTCCCGATAAAAAATATGAAATAATATATGAACTCGACGGACATATTATTGATTCAAGAATACATTTAACCACTTCAAAAGATTTACAGACTTATAGTTATAGCCTTGACCCTATTGACATGGAACCTGTTGTGTTCAGACCCCTTTTATCCAAAGACCTTGCTTATTCTTATGTAGATGATACAGAGTTAAAAATTGATGCTGATGCGAGAGCAGAAACCGAAGCAAGATTAAAAGCAGAAGAGGACGCAAAACGAAGAGCTGAAGAGGCAGCAAGGCTAAAAGCAGAAGAAGATACAAAACGAAAAGCAGAAACTGAAGCAAAATTAAAAGCAGAAGAAGATACAAAACGAAAAGCAGAAACTGAAGCAAAAATGAAAGCAGAAGAGGAAGCAAGATTAAGGGCTGAAACGAGAACTAAACCTGTCGGTGATATTGTTGAAATTGAAAATGTTTTGTTTTATTTTGACAGTTATAATATAAACCCTCATTATTATGATAATTTAAACAGGCTTGTAAAATATCTTAATGATAATCCCGATGCGGTAATTGAAATAGGAGGGCATACCGACTGGATAGGACCCAGTAAATATAATTATCTTTTGTCATACAAAAGAGCAAAAGCAATTAAGGATTATTTGGTCGAAAAAGGTACTAATCCTGCAAATATAATAACTGAAAAATATGGTGAAACTAAGCCGATAGTTTCTAATATTACACGCGACGGCAGAGATAATCCCAGAGGAAGAAAATATAACAGAAGAGGAGAGTTTACGGTTCTCGAACAAGGTTCAAAAGGTCTTCTGAGTGTAAAATCTATTGAAATCAAAGAAGATTTTGAATATTTTGATGTTTATGATGATGGCGATATATGGACTGTTCAGATATTTGCTTTAAGAAATCAAAGAACGGTTAATTATTTCAGCGACCTGGTAGGTGTTAAAATGCATATTTCCGATAACGGCTGGTACAGATATTACGTGGGAGAATTTAATAGCAGTATCGAAGCCAGACAACATGTAAATACCCTTAGAGAAATGGGATATGACCCTTTTATCAGAAGACTTAGTTATTTCCAGACAGGAAGACCTGATAAACTCAAAGACGACCCGAAATATTCCGACAAATATTATGACCGTGACGGAATATGGACAGTTCAGATTTTTGCACTGGAAAACAGAAGACCGGTAGATTATTTTAAAAACCTTTCTGGTGTTAAACTACATGTTTCAAGCGACGGACTACACAGATATTATCTAGGAGAATTTAACGGAAGCAACCAAGCCAGACAATACGTAAATACTCTTCAAAATATGGGATACGACTCATTTATTAGAAAACTCAGCTTCTTTGAAAAATAACAAACTCACAACTCACCTCTCACTACTCCCAACTCCCAACTCACTACTCACTACTCACAACTCACTACTCACAACTCACTACTCACAACTCACTACTCACAACTCACTACTCACAACTCACCTCTCACAACTCACAACTCACCTCTCACAACTCACTACTCACCTCTCACAACTCACTACTCACAACTCACAACTCACTACTTCAATATTACCCTGTCCTGAAGAGATGAAAGTTTTGAGATTATCTGAATTAAAGTCTTTATATTTTTTAACTGCTCCTCAACTGCCGCATGGTCATTATTCTTTTGGGCTTCTTTCAGTTTTTTATTAACGGCAATTTTGCCTAATTGTAAAATTTTTAATTTGTATTTGATTATTACATCCTCCAAAATAATTTTCAGTTGCGTATCTTCGGAGGGAAGATTTGCTCCATGTTTTTTCCATCTCCTGCTTAGAGTATAGTTTACAGTACATAAATCAATCGAAATTTTGCTTATTTCGGAGTCCTGATGATTAATAAAATATTTGTCGCTTATTTCCTGCCCTTCGCTTACAAGATTTTCTACCAGATTAAATATTTTCTGATATACCACGTTTTTTATTTCCAGCTGGTCGTTACGCAATTCATTTATAATATATCCGGCTACTTTGATTTCTTTATTGTTGCTTTCATAAGTGCCGATATTATGATTACCGTACAATAACATTAATCTTATAATCTCTTTTTCCTGAACTTCATAATATACATCCTCAACAAAAGACGGAATAGAAGGGATTAAACTTTTTGAAGGAGATGTAACACTTATTTGTTTTGATTTTTGCTCGCTTTCAATATTTCTTTTCCGTATTTTTCTGATTTCGGAGTAAATTACACTCTCTTCCATATTTAAATACCCCGAACATTCCTGAATATATACCGC
>SLSH01000115.1 GCA_007130555.1 Bacteroidales bacterium | reverse complement strand
TGGCAAATTTCACGCCAAAACGGATTCTACGTGTTCTTTCAACCCGTACCGTCGCTTCACTTGGTACGGGTTATTTATCTGTGACCCTTTCAGGGTCGGATTTTCGTAAATATTGATTTTTTTGTATCAAAGGGGAAATGCCTCTGTCGCATTTTAGAATTTGCGTTAAAAAAATTATGCTGATTGTCGTTAAGAAATTAAGTCTGTTTGAACGTAGTGAGTTACTTAATTTTAGACAATCAGCATAATTTTTAGCAAATTCTAAGCGGCGACAAAGTCGTTTTTTAGCTTCGCTGATTATGCTCACACTCAATAAAACAAATAAATTTGTTTTATCTTCGTTTAATCGCATAATTGATTACTTTTTTGCGACTTCAAAAAAGTAATTGCCCGTCCGGCATGAGGACAGAGAAATGTTTATATTTTATGTCTTGTCATAGCTTGTCCCGATTTATCAGGTAAGTTGCAAGTACTACAATCCCTTATGCCGTTAGGCGTTGCACTGAACATGACGAAGTGTATGATATATTAATCTTTCCAATATGCTTATATTAAAAAATAATTAGTACATTTGCTCTGATTAATTGCATTTATTGATTTTTTATTTTTTTCTTTTCAATGTCAAATAGTACCGATAAATATTGTTTAGATTTACATAACTATGAGAGATTTCCCACTCAGGAAGTTAAAGTCGGTAATATCGGAATAGGCAATATAAATCCTATTCGACTTCAAAGCATGACAAATGTATCTGCTATGGATATTGAAAATTCAATATTACAGGCAAAAAGAATTTTTGATGCAGGAGCAGATTTTGTAAGAATTTCGACACCGAGAATAATGGATGTTGAAAGTCTGAAAAATATCAAAAAAATATTAAATGATGACGGCTACAAAAATCCGCTAATTGCTGATATACATTTTAATCCGGCTATTGCAGAAGAAGCGGCAAAAATTGTGGAAAAAATTAGAATAAATCCCGGTAACTATGTTGACAAGCGTAGTGTTTCTAAGAAAAATCTTTATTCTGAAAAAGAATATAATCTTGAATTGGAAAAAATTCATTCAAGAATACTGCCTCTTATAAAAATTTGCAAAGAATACGGCACGGCAATCCGAATAGGTTCAAATCACGGTTCATTATCTGACAGAATATTAAATAGATACGGCAATACAATTGAAGGATTGGTTGAATCATTAATTGAATATCTCGAAATCTTTAAATCCGAGAATTTTTATAATATAGTCGTTTCAATAAAATCAAGTGATACAAGAACCATGGTAAAAGCGTGCAGACTTCTTAATGCAAAAATGTTAAAATCCTCTTATGTTTTTCCGCAACATCTCGGAGTAACCGAATCAGGCTCGGGAGACGAAGGAAGATTAAAATCAGCAATAGGAATAGGTTCTTTACTTGCAGACGGTATCGGAGATACTATCAGAGTATCATTAACAGAACCTCCCGAAAATGAAATTGCATTTGCCAAAAATATCGCAGACCGATTTCAAAACAAAGAATTTCATTATAGAATTGTATCAAAACTAACAAATACTTATAATCCGTTTTTAAATCAAAAAAGATCAGGTATAATTCCCCATATTTCAGAAAACTATATTGTAATAGGCAATTATAAAGACATACAAAAAACCAAACCTGATATAATCTATTGTGATGATGTCCAAAATTTCAATCCCGAAGAAAAATATATTGTTCCTTATAAAAAAATAAAAAATAAGAATTATCCCGATAATGTATTCCCTTTATTTAAAATTGACGAAATTACTCCATCGGTATTTAAAAAATACAATTATTTTTTTATAGAACAAAGTACATTTGATTTTAACAAAGAAAAATTTAAAGATATTTATTCCAAATACAATAATAATTTTTGCATAATTATTGATTTTGAAACGACATGGTTAACAGGAGAAATGAGATATGTAAGTAATTTATTATCAGGGATAAACAAACAAATTCCTTTGATAATAAAGTATTGTCCGGAAGCAATAGATAAAGAATCATTGATTGCCGAATCGGGTATTTTTCCCGGCTCCGTTTTAGTTGACGGTTTAGCTTCGGGATTATGGTTAAACAGTAATAATAAATCGGTAAATCCCATAGAATTAAGTTTTGATTTATTGCAATCAACAGGTCTCAGAATATCTAAAACCGAGTTTATTTCATGCCCTGCTTGCGGAAGAACAGAATACGACATTGAAAATGTAAGTAAAGAAGTAAAAAAAGCATTTTCGAAACTTAAAGGCTTAAAAATTGCAATTATGGGATGTTTGGTAAATGGTCCCGGCGAGATGGCAGACGCAGATTACGGATGCGTAGGAGCATCAAAAGGCAAAGTTCATATCTATAAAGGCAAAAAAATAATTCTAAAAAATATCCCCGAAAATCAAATAGTTGAGAAGCTTAAGGAGGTGATAGGGAGTGGGGAGTGATGAGTTATTTCCACAAAAGAAATAGATTATGAAAAGTTTTTGCTACTTTTTCAGACCGCAATTGGGCTAAGCCTTGCTGTTGAGGGTTATTACTATATCATCACAGGTCAAGTACACCAAATGTTTTATTGTATGGAATATTCAAATCAATGAAATTAAATTTAGGACTAATTTCTTTTTTTAGTAAGTTGTAAATTTTCTGGCTTTTAGTGTCTGAGGATAGATAAAACTCTATTGCTTTTTCACAGTCGGCTTGTGCAAACAATTTAGTATCATTTGGTATAATGTTTCTATCTTTAAGTTTTAGCATGTTCTTGTTTTGAAAAACAATTTTCGCAAATTCACCTGTTTTTTTGGAGTGGTCTAAATTGAACGGGACTATTTGCAGATTTCTTAATGGTAGTTCGTGTACGTCTCCACCAACGCAATATTCGGCAATACTAATTGTTAAAATCATCATTATAATATCATTCTGAATAAAATAGCGAAAGTAACTATCAGCATTTTTAAATAATGGATCGTTATCATTTAAGAAGCGAAGAAAAAAGCTTGTGTCAAGTAAAACTGCTTTATGCATCATACCCTCCCCTTATATCGTTTAACCAATTATCAGGATTTATACCTCTAAGCCAAGATTTTTTAGCTTTATCCCTAAGAGCTTTTAAGTATTTTTCATCATATTTTGGTTGAAAGTCAACTAGTTCTATAAACTGTAATGTTGATGTATCAATTTCTCCGGTTTCAGAATGTTGTTTGGCTTTCGCTCTAATACCAAATGTCTTGTAAAGTAAGTTATCGTCATATTTTTCTAAAAAACTAATAGGAGTTTGAATTCTAACTGTTCCAATATCTTCTGTATAAATGTGAATGTTTGCTTTTTCTTTCCCGCCTGCATTAGTTAATTTACCGTAAAAGTAAAATTCAGCATCAGCCCAAATCGCTTCAGTCCTATAAAATTTTGTTGTTTTGTCAATTTTAACTTCATTAGTTTGTTCAAGTGAAGTTTTTATACTGAAAATATAATTTCTTTTTGCAGCAATGTTTTGAATATTTTCAAAAGCTTTTGCTGTGTTAAGGTCTAGAAAATCAATGTTTTGACTTTGATTAACTTGTCCAATTATGGCATTAAAACCAATAATATATTGAATAGAAGTCTTTAGTATATGTTTTACAGAGCCGTCTTCTATTTTATAGCTAATTGTTGGTCTGTCTCTTTTATCACCGGGATATATTAAGTTTTCGGCGTTTTCGAGAATAGTTATTATTTCCCGAATATCGTAATTGTCGGGAGACAATTCAAG
>SLSH01000367.1 GCA_007130555.1 Bacteroidales bacterium | reverse complement strand
TTATTTAAAAAATTATAAAATATGAATAATACTCTAATAGATATTAATCTTTTGAATGAGGAAATAGGGAAGTTTGGTATTAAAGACTTAAACAATGCAAGTATTCGTGAGATTGTAGGATTAGTAAACAACCTTCAGGAAAAAACGGGAGTAAAATTTTTCAGAATGGAGATGGGTGTACCCGGTCTAAATCCTCCTGAAATCGGCACGAATGCAGAAATTGAAGCATTAAAAAGAGGAGTAGCATCGGCATATCCAATGGTTAATGGCATTAAAGATTTAAAGACCGAAGCCTCAAAATTCATTAAAAATTTTATGGGTATTGACATTGACTCTGAATCATGTATTCCTACATCAGGAGCAATGCAGGGAACTTATGCCACTTTTTTATTATGTTCCAATCTTGATAAAAAAAGAGATACCGCATTGTTTATAGATCCCGGATTTCCTGTGCAAAAACAGCAATTTGCAGTAATGGGACATAAATTTGCAAGTTTTGATGTTTACAACTACAGGGGTAATGCACTTCGCGATAAACTGGAATCATATCTTTCGCAAGGAAATATAAACAGTATAATATATTCCAATCCCAATAATCCCAGCTGGATATGTTTTACCGAAGAAGAGCTGAAAATTATCGGTGATATTGCCAATAAATATGATGTAATAGTAATTGAAGATCTTGCATATTTCGGAATGGATTTCAGAAAAGACCTTTATCATCCCGGCAAACCTCCTTATCAGGCTTCCGTCGCAAATTATACCGATAATTATGTCTTATTGATTTCAGGCTCCAAAATTTTTAGCTATGCAGGTCAGAGAATTGCTGTTACAGCTATTTCCGATAAACTTTACAACAGAGCCTATCCTAATTTAAACGAAAGATTTAATTGCGATAAATTCGGATATACATTCGTTTTAAGAATAATCTATTCTCTTAGTTCAGGAGTCAGTCATTCTGCTCAATATGCCCTTGCAGCAATGTTTAAAGCCGCTAACGAAAATAGATTTAATTTTATAGATGAAGTAAAAGAATATGAAAAACGGGCAATAATAATGAAAAAAATGTTTATCAACAATGGTTTCAAAATTGTGTATGATAAAGATATTGACCTTGAACTTGCAGACGGTTTTTATTTTACAATATCATATCCCGGTCTTAACGGAGGAGAACTGCTGAAACAATTGTTATCTTTCGGTATTAGCGCAATATCTTTATTAAATACAGGAAGTACAAGAGATGAAGGACTAAGGGCTTGTGTATCACAAATTAAAACAGAAGATATGCAGGAATTAGAAAAAAGATTAAATATGATGACTACAAACATAAATAACCGATAATAAATATTTGATTTATGAAATACATCAATATAAGCAACAGTATAGAACCTCATGATATTTTTGAAAAATCAAAATCAATATTTCCCGATTATAAAATTTCAATGTCCGGAAAAAAAAATATTCTAATCCGAAATAAAGCCGTAATGGTTGTTGTAAGTAAAAGAAAAGATAAATTAAAATTTCACAGCGACCTTAATTATTCATATACAAACAATCTGATTCTGCTGTTTTTAGGGATTTTAATAGGAATTATCGGAGTTATATTTGTTTTGATTACTCTATATATTATTTATAATAAAAAACGCAAAAACCTTCATAAAGAAGTTTTTTTGAAACTTAATACTTAATCTAAAAAAATAAAACTATGACTATGGAATTATTTATTATTGTATTACTAACATTTATATTTATAATATTGATGTTATCTGTTTTTACGGTAAAACAGCAAACAGCCGGAATAATTGAGCGTTTCGGCAAATTTTTATTTGTCAGAAAATCCGGACTTCATTTTAAAGTTCCTGTTATTGACAAAATTGCAGGGCGAATAAATCTTAGAGTTCAACAATTAGATGTTATTGTTGAGACTAAAACTAAAGATAATGTTTTTGTAAAACTTAAAGTTTCTGTTCAGTTTAAAGTAATGGCAGACAGGATATACGAGGCTTTTTATAAGCTTGAGAATCCAAATAATCAGATTACTTCTTATATTTTTGATGTGGTACGTGCAGAAGTACCAAAACTAAAATTGGATGATGTTTTTGAAAGAAAAGACGATATAGCCAATGCGGTAAAAAATGAATTGAATGAAGCTATGACCCGCTACGGATACGACATAATAAATACTTTGATAACAGACATTGATCCTGATGTTCAGGTTAAACAAGCTATGAATCGTATAAATGCATCTGAAAGAGAAAAAACTGCTGCCGAATTTGAAGCCGAAGCCGAACGCATCAAAATAGTAGCAAAGGCAAGAGCCGAAGCCGAAAGTAAAAGACTTCAGGGACAAGGAATCGCCGACCAAAGGAGAGAAATTGCAAGAGGTCTTGAAGACAGCGTAAATGTTCTAAATACTGTAGGTATAAATTCTCAAGAAGCTTCTGCATTAATAGTAGTTACTCAACATTATGATACTTTACAATCAATTGGCGAGAATACAAATTCCAATCTGATACTGCTACCGAATTCTCCTCAAGCAGGCAGTGATATGCTTAATAATATGGTTGCTTCGTTTACCGCTTCAAATATTATGGGAGAACAAATGAAAAAAGACAGCGGTGATATAATACCTCCAAAAATTGAAAAAAAAGATAATAAGGATATTAATAATGATGAAGAAAGTTCTGACATTTTATGATAAATCAGACAGCCTTGAGATAATAAGTCCTGTATTAAAGAAATTTTTACTTCATAATCATGTTCGTTAATCACCTCTATATCAGGATTAAACCCCATATCAATAATCATTTAATATTTTTCATTCTATATCTATAATAAAAAAACCAAACGACAAAAATTAGAACAGCAATAATTATTCCTGCCGGATAAGCTGTTTGTTTTGAGAAAGCCAATCCTCCGTTGGCATGAGGAGCAATAAATATAAACGTAGCACATACGGCGGTAAGAAAAAACGCAGGAACAGAAGTTATCCAGTGTATTTTTTTATTTAACGCAAGATACATTGCCGCAGTCCATAAAACTATAGATGCCAGAATTTGATTTGAAATCCCGACAAATTTCCATATTCTTGCAAATTCGGAACTTAGCGATGTAGTAAGCATAAAACCAATAATAAACAAAGGAATTGAAATTATAAGTCTGTTTTGTAATTTCTTTTGATTAAAATTAAACGAATCTGCGACAGTAAGTCTTGCACTACGAAAAGCCGTATCGCCTGATGTAATCGGACATATTATTACTCCGATTATTGCAAGAACTGCTCCTGCCTTGCCCAACCATGTATTACATATTTCATTTACTATATATGCCGGGTCATAATTAGGATTTTCGAGTGTTAAATTTAATTCTTTTACACCTCCGAAAAAATTCATGGCTACCGTTGCCCAGATTAATGCAATTATACCTTCGGCAATCATGGAGCCATAAAACGAATGTCGTGCATATTTCTCATTTTTTAAACATCTTGCCATTAAAGGAACCTGCGTTGCATGAAAACCCGATATAGCTCCGCATGAAATAATAATAAACATCATCGGAAACAGAAAATTTTTGTCGGAATTTATATTGTAATTCTTAAAATCGGCAAAACTTATTTCATGCATTTGTATTGCTCCTGTTGCACTTTTATATATCATAACAAATGCAATGCTCAATGCCATAAAAATCAGCAATGCACCAAAAAAAGGATATATTTTTCCTATTATTTTATTTATCGGTAATAAAGTGGCGATTA
>SLSH01000191.1 GCA_007130555.1 Bacteroidales bacterium | reverse complement strand
GAACAAAAAAACCATATCCCTTTTATAATCAAAAGAGTATATTGGATATATGATGTGCCCGGAGGACAAACACGTGGCGGACACGCATTTAAAGAACAAGAAGAGATAATTGTTGCTCTCTCGGGGAGTATTGATATAGTAATAAATGACGGGAAAAAAGAAAAAAGATTTCATTTAAACAGATCATACTACGGACTATACGTGCCAAACGGTTTATGGAGACATATGGATAATTTTAGCACTAACTACGTGGCAATGATTATTTCTTCAAATTTTTTTGATGAGAATGATTATATTCGTAATTTTGATGATTATATAAAATACAATAAAAAATGAAAAATAATATACATCAATGTAATATATTACAACTGCCAAAGGTACATGACCGGGCAGGTAATATTACTGCAATTGAAAATAACATCCATTTACCTTTTGATGTAGAACGAGTGTTTTATTTATATGATGTGCCCGGAGGAGAAAAACGGGGAGGACACGCTCATAAAGAATTACAAGAATTCATAATTGCAGTAAGCGGTGCTTTTGATGTATTAATGGATGACGGTAAAAATAAAAAGATAATTCATTTAGACAGACCTTTTATAGGATTACATATTACACAGGGAGTATGGCGAGAACTTCTTAACTTTTCGTCAGGTGCAATTTGTCTGGTGTTAGCCTCGCATAAATATGATGAAGATGACTATATTAGAGAATATTCACAATTTAAAAAAATTAAAAATGGATAACCTATATATTGGTAAGGAGTCCAAAATTTCAAAAGTATTTTCTGCACAAGATGTTGAATCTTTTGCATCTTTGAGTTGTGACATTAATCCGGTTCATCTGGATGAAGAGTATGCTAAGCAAACTTTTTTTAGGAAAAGAATTGTTCATGGTTTTTTGTATGGGTCGTTAATTAGTGCAATTATTGGCTCAAAAATGCCAGGACATGGTAGTATTTATATGCATCAGGAAATGAATTTTAAAAGGCCAGTTTATATTAATGAAAAAGTAACTGCGAAAGTAATAATTACTGAAATTAAACCTGAAAAATCACTTGTGTTTTTGGACACTTTCTGTTATAATGACAAGAATGAAATAGTGATTGAAGGTAAAGCAATAATAAAAAGGATTTAACATGAATGAGAAACATCACACAGCAATAATTGGCAAAGACGTTAAACTAGGCAAAAACAATAAAATTTTGCCATATACAATTATTTACGGACCAACAGAAATAGGAGATGATAATATTATTGGACCTCATGTAATAATTGGGACACCAGGGCAGGATACCAGAAATCCAAGGTATGATAGTTCAAAGTCATTTATTAAAATTGGAAACCGAAATATTATTAAAGAATTTACTGCCATTCAAAAGCCTTGTTATCAGGATATTACACTTTTAGGAAATGATATATTTTTAATGCAAAGTGTACATATCCCTCATGATGCACAAATAAGTAATAATGTAGTTATAACTCCCATGTGCGTTTTAGCAGGCATGACAAGAATACTTACAGGTGCCAATTTGGGCATGGGAGCATCTATAAATCAATATTGTGTTGTAGGTCATTATTCGATTGTAGCAACTGGTGCACCGGTAATGAAAAATGTTAAGCCTTTTAGCAGGTATATTCCAAATAAACCAACTTCTGTTAATGAATATGCAATAAAAAAATTTGGCTTTGATGATTTACGTGATGAAATTACTGCATACGTTATTGATGATGTTTTCCCTCTTAATAATCGCTTAATTAGCATTATTAATGAATTTAATAACAAGCATAAAGAGTCTAATAGAAATTTATATTAAAATGATAAATTTTTTAGATTTACAAAAAATAAACGCACAGTATGCTGAGGAGTTAAAAAAAGTAGCCTCAGAAGTTATTGACTCAGGGTGGTATTTATTAGGGGAACGAGTAAAACAGTTTGAAAATAAATTAGCTGATTATATTGGAGTAAAAGATACCATAACCTGTGCAAACGGATTAGATGCTTTACGTTTAATACTTAGAGCATATATAGAAATGGATGTAATGAGTGAAGGAGATGAAGTAATTGTGCCGGCAAATACTTATATTGCAAGCATACTTGCTATAAGTGATAATAATTTAAAGCCTGTTTTAGTTGAACCCGATATAAATACTTATAATCTTGATATTTCAAAAATTGAACAACATATTACTAATAGAACAAGAGCTATAATGATAGTGCATCTGTACGGCAGAGTTTGCTGGAATCAAGAACTGGAAGAACTTGCAAAAAAATATAAACTTAAAATTATTGAAGATAATGCACAGGCAATTGGAGCGGAATGGAATAAAAGAAAAACAGGTTCATTAGGAGATGCCGCAGGATTTTCTTTTTATCCCGGAAAAAATCTAGGCGCCTTGGGAGATGCAGGTGCGGCAACAACAAATGATAAAGACCTCGCTTCAATAATAAGAGTTTTAACGAATTATGGTTCTGAAGAAAAATATATAAATGCTTATAAAGGATTAAATTCCCGTATGGATGAGATACAAGCCGCATTTTTATCTGTCAAACTTAATTATCTTGATGCCGAAAATAAGAAAAGACTTGAAATAGCTAAACTTTATTGTAAGAATATTAAAAATAAAAATATTATTCTTCCGGAAATCCCAAATGATAATGAACATGTTTTTCACCTTTTTGTGATCAGGTGCAAAGAGAGAAATCGGCTACAAAAATATTTAACCGAAAATGGAGTTCAAACTCTTATTCATTACCCGGTACCTCCTCATAAACAAAAAGCATACAAAGAAATAAATTACTTATCTTTACCAATAACTGAAAAGATACATCAGGAAGTATTGTCTTTACCTATTAATTCCGGTTTAAATTTAATGGAAATTAAAAAAGTGTCAAATCTGCTTAATTTATTTAGATAAATATGAATACTAAAAAACATAAATTATTATCAATAATTTTCTTGTCATATTATAGTGAAAACAGGATTACTGAAAATTATTATTTAATTAAGAAAAAATTTGATGAAGAAAACATCCCTTTCGAGTTTATTATTATAGATGATGGTTCACAAGACAATTCTTATAGTATTGCTTTGGAATTAGAAAAAAAAGAAAAAAATGTGTCTTCTTATCAATTAAGTAAAAACTATACAAGTCATTATGCCGTTTTTGCCGGACTGAGTGTTTGCACGGGTGATTGTGCAACCATTATGCCTGATGATTTTCAACAACCCGTAGAAACTTACGTGCAAATGTATAATCAATGGAAAAATGGGAATAAGTTGATTATTCCATACAGGACATCAAGAAAAGATGGCTTATTAAAAGATTTCTTTTCTAATATGTTTTATTCAATAATGAATAGGTTTTCTGTTGTTAAATATCCTCCTGGTGGCTGTGATATTTTTTTTGCAGACAGAGAAATTATAAATATTCTAAATGATAAAATCCATCCTATTAATACATCTTCTACTGTAGAAGTATTAAGACTGGGTTTTAGTCCTGTTTTTATCCCTTTTATACGCCCAAAGGTAAAAACCAAAAGCAGATGGACATTTAGGAAGAAAATTAAACAGGCTGCTGATTCTTTTTTTACATCATCGAATTTCCCGATAAGATTAATTACTTATCTTGGTGTTCTGACATCAATTTTTTCAATTTTTTTAATTATTTTCGTTACTATATTAAAATTAGCAGGAGAAGAATCATTAGGAGGCTTTTCAATTCCCGGGTGGACTACTACGGTTATTTTTATTTCACTTTTCAGCG
>SLSH01000247.1 GCA_007130555.1 Bacteroidales bacterium | reverse complement strand
TTTATTTATTTTTTTCATAATTTAATAATGTTACATTTTAAAAACTAAATACAGCTCCTAGTCTTATAGTTCTAGGTAAACTATAATTATAAGGACTATTTAAAAGCATTGCATAATAATTTCTGTATGCTTCTTCGTCATTTTGCGTTGCAATTGAAGTCTGATAATCTGAAAAATTCAGATACCCGTTATCATCAGGATTACCTGTATAAGAATATACATTAATAACATTTTTTGTATTTAATAAGTTTGATATTTCTACATAAATATTCAGATTTGCATACTTTTCGCTTTCTCCTTTTTCTTTACCGTCAGAAAGCATAATTCTAATATCCCGATTAATGCGGACATTAATATTGGTTCTCCATGGTTTACGAGCCGAGTTTATTGACCCTACCACTGTTCCTCCTTCTGGTCTGTCTCTCTGAGTATAAGGAGAGCCTGAACCACTATTAATAACAAAGTTAGCTCCAGTATTGGCAAAGATATTTCTTCCGAATAATTTTGGTCCGTCGTATGGAGTTCTGTTTGCTTTTCCTCCATATCTGTAATCAAGATTAATTACAAAGCTATGTCTTTGGTCAAAGTCTAAAGGTAATGTAGTTCTTAAATTAGGCTTATCAGATCTTACAATAGTTCTTGCTGATTCAAAACTTGAGCCTGTTCCGTATGCGAATTGTAAAGTATAAGAAGCTCTCATAGCAACATTGCCGGTTCTTCTTAAATCATAAGCGGCAGTAAATCCTTTTACCGTACCAAAATCAATATTTCCATAAGAATAATAATTTACAGGATATGCTCCCACAACAGCAACTGTTTGTTGCATATCTCTCATTTCACGATAAAAAGCGGATATTTTTAAAGCCGATGTATTACCAAGTCTTTGCTGAAAACCAAGTTCATAGTCTATTGTTTTTTCTGTTTGAAGATTTGGATTATTTATCATATCATTATTCTTGACTCTAATATGATAATACTCAATAGGATTAAGTCTCGCAGAATATGTAGGTCTTTTTGAAAGTATATTATAATGAGCCGAGAAAAGAGCTACATCTGAAATAGGGAATGAAAACGCAATCCTGGGAGATACATCTATCTGCGGTTTGTAATCTTCAAAAGCATTTAAGTGAAGTTCTTCTCTGGAATCAATTAAATAAGGTGAAATTCCCGTTTGTCCATGAATTAATCTTGGATTTTCAATTTCAGTCCCTGCTCTGTTATACCACGTATTTTCAACTCTATAGCCATTTATGGTTGTAGGATTTTCAACATCATCCACATAAATAACGGCTCCGTCCGGAATATTTGCAGGATGTTCAAATTGTTCTATCAATCCTTTTTCGTCAATATCTCCTACTCTATAAGCATCGCTAAACAAATACCGGTCTTTCAATACTTTTTGATTTGCATCATATCTGTCAATACGAAGTCCTATATTAAAAATTAAATCTCTGAAAGCAAATCTGTCCATAATATAACCTGCCATATAGTTAGGTTCAAAAGGAGCAATCGGTCTTGTTCTGACTCCGTCTTCATTAGTTTTATTAAAAAAGTCCTCTAATGTAGGTTTATAGTTGAGTCTGTTTCCTGCATGATCATATCCGTAATAAGTAACCAAATTATAACCTTGATTAAATAACTCGTCTGCACTAAACATACTCAAATCAAAATCATCAGGGTCGTAAGAGTCAATATCTATCCAGTCCAGTCCTTTTTCAGGAATATCATGTGCTTTTCTGAAATTTCTATCAAAAGTATTGTGTGCAGAGGAGTTATAAAGTCTGTCGTAATATATTGTATCCTGATAAATTCCATTTTCGTCATAAACAAGATAAGGATTTGCCAGATCTTTTTCAAGTATGTGGAAATTCATATATTGTCTTGCTAATCCCCAAAGTCCGACAGGAGCCAACCCGAAATAAGAATCATTTCTTTGTTCAAATTCAAATCCAATACTTATTTCATGTCCTTTAATATCGGCAGAACCCATAGCAGAAACTCTGAATTGCTGGGTGTTTGATTTTGTATAACCTCCATAAGGATTACCCGGGCTTGTCCATATTCCGTAAATGCTTGGTGCTGTCATACCATTTAATAATCCTCCTCTTGCCATTATACTGTTTCTGTCTATGTAATACCTGTCTCCGAAATGTTCCCAATATTGTTCTGTATATCTTGCCAAATCAGGATTTAAAGTTCCCTGTTCAAAATCTTCTATTCTGTAAAAATATGTTTCTTCTATCCAACCGTCTAATCCTGTTACGGTATCATGTCCCCACATATAAAATTTTTCCGGAGTGGTTTCAAATTTACCTACATATCCATACTCAAAGAAATTATCTTCAAATCTTTTGTCAAAAGTACTGGAAAGAGTTTGTGTGTAGTCAACCTGTATTCTATAATACGGATTTCTTAATAATGATTCGGATTCTTTATCTGTTCGGAATATTTGAGTTATTCTTCCGAACATACGCCAGTTATTATATTTTTGGCGTCCGTTATTTTCATAATTAAATAACTGGTTTCCAAAACTATAAATATCCATATCGCGGTAATCCATAGTACCTCCAAAAGAAACATTAAAATCACGAACCGGCTGAAAATCTAATCTACCTGCAAGATTTACACCAAGGCTTGATGCATTATTACGTCTTTTAATATTTTCAAAATTTTCATCTCTAAGAAAATCAGCTCTTTGATAATGTATTGGTCCTGATAGAGTTTGCCGTATTACAAGAGGTTCGTTTCGAATATCTTCTATAACGTCAGAGTCTGCAACCCATGCTCCCACTGCAGAAGGTCTTGAGTCTTGTCTATGACTAACTTCACCAGAGAATAAAAATCCTGCGACAGTTCTTGTTCTTTCAGTGCCGGGTTCTTCTATTGTCCATATTGGTCCTGAAAGACTAAGTCCTCCCATATTATAACCATAAGCATCAAGAAACTGAGAAGTAATTAATTCACCGCTTCCATAAAATTTACTTGAAGGACCTCTGGTTGTAATACTAATAACACCACCTGTAGCGTCACCATAATTAGCACTTAGTCCTCCTGTGATTACCTGAACTTCCTGTATTGCTGATTGTGGGACAGCAGAAGTTCCACGAACTCTTATTCCATCAATAAAATAGACTGTACCTTCAGATCTGGCACCTCTAATACTTCCTACTTCTCCGTCTTCAGAATATACACCTCCAACAGTAGTTGCAACTGCTGCGGCAGAACGTCCGGGCATTCTTTCTATGTCTTCGGAAGTAATAGTTGCACCTGATTCTGTCTGGTCGGCAGATATCAGCGGAACTCTGTATTCTCTAATTTCAACTTCATCCAAAATTTCGGCAGCAGGTGTTAATTTAAAATTTTCTATTGTCATCCTTCCTGCCGGTATTTGAATATTGTTTAATTGAATAGAATTATATCCCATATATGATACGGAAACATCATAAGTTCCTGCCGGAATAGGTCTGATATTAAACCTTCCGTCAAAATCTGAAGTTCCTCCGTTTACAATATTATCATTTTCCAATATGGTAATATTTGCAAAAGGAATAGGCTCTCCTGTTGAGGCATCTGTAACTTCTCCGCTTAATGTTCCGGATTGAGATAAAACAATTACACTTAATCCAAGTGCCGCCATTAAAACCAGTAATTTTTGTACCATAATAATCATTTATTTTTTAACAATTTGCTTAACTATTTTTCTAAATTTAAAAATGTAAAAATAAAACAGTTTCTTAAATATACAAAAAAAAAACAAAAAAAATAAAAAAAATATAC
>SLSH01000340.1 GCA_007130555.1 Bacteroidales bacterium | reverse complement strand
ATAATTGGAATAATATTGAAAATATTTTTATATAATTTGTAAAAATAAGGCTCAAAAAACCTAAAAAAACAACTAAATTAAAAAAAATGTTAAAATAATATAGATTGATAAATATTATTTTTCAGCAAAATAATGTAATAATCTAAAAATAAATAGCAATTACCCCTCCGGCATAAGTATTAAAAAAAAACAACCCCACCTGTGCTACAATTTTTCATATCTATTTATTATTTTTGTAAATATATAAACAAAAAAATAAGTAATATGCTATCAAAATCAAGATTTACGAGGGGTTTAATTTGCGAAAAATCGCTGTGGTTGTATAAACATAAAAAGGAGGAGCGGGTTATCAGCGAATCGGCACAGGCAATTTTTGCAATGGGTACAAGTATAGGTGAGCTGGCAACACAATATTTCCCCGGTGGTGTAATGGCTGTTAAGGGAGATTTTCCTACTGCCGATTCTGCAAAATATACACTGGAACTAATTGCTGGGGGAGTTGAAACAATTTATGAAGCAACTTTTATTTATGATAATACTCTTGTGGCAGTTGATATTTTGCATAAGAACAACGGAAAATGGTATTTGTATGAGGTGAAAAGTACAAATTCTGCAAAATATGAACATGTAAAAGATGTCGCAATTCAGTATTATGTAGTAACAGGTTGTGGAATTCAGCTTGAGGATGCTTTTGTAATGCACTTTAACAGGGATTATGTAAGACAGGGTGATATTGATGTAAAAAAACTTTTTAACGCAACAAGTGTATTAAATCAGGTATTATCGTGGCAGGATGAAATCAGACCGAGAATATCCGCTTTTTTGTCAATGCTTGAAGGCGATGAACCGCTGGTTGAGATGGGGAAACATTGTACTTCCCCTTATACATGTGATTATACCGATTATTGTAAATCATTATTGCCAAAAACTGAGGAAAAAATAATACTGTCTTCAACTCCCGAAGTACTGCCCGGTAAAGTGAGAGAATATGTAAGCAGTGTTGAATATCCTATTTGTCATCTTGATTTTGAAACAATTATGCCCGGTGTGCCTTTATTTGATAATACAAGACCGTATCAGCAGCTACCTTTTCAGTATTCAATTCATTTTCAGAACGAAAAAGACGGTAAAATCAGTCATTCCGAATATCTCGCCCCAAGCGATTTAAACATTGACCCACGCAAAGAGCTTATAACACGATTGATTGAAGATACAAAAAATGCAAAAACAATTTTTGTTTATCATATCATCTTCGAAAGGGGGCGGATTAAAGAAATGATAAGAGATTTCCCCGAATACTCCGCAGGATTAAAAAGTATTATTTCAAGACTTAAGGATTTGATAATTCCTTTCAAGAAAAAATATTACCGAACCGAAACAATGGGAAGTTCGTCATCAATAAAAGTTGTTCTGCCCGCTGTTTGTCCGGGATTGTCATACGATAATCTGGAATATCCCGACGGTATGGCTGCCAGCAATGCATTTTTAAGTATGTATTATTGCAATGCTCCGGAAACTATCGCCAAAACCCGTAAGGATTTGCTGGAATACTGCCATCTGGATACACTGGCAATGGTAAAAATCTTTGAGGTGCTAAAAGGAGTGTGAAAAAGGATATATTAACTTTTAATAATATGGCATATAAAAATTTTTTAAGAAAAAAACAAAATATGAAAAATAATCTATTATATTTGTATTTCTTAATTTTTAACTAAAATTAACAAATCATGATTCTAAAAAATTGTATTAAAAAAGGAAAAGTAATAATAGTATTTTCAATATTTATAATATGCTTAATCAGTTGCGGAGAAAATGTTATTGAAGAAAAAACCGAAGAGATTCAAGAAGTTGAAGAAATTCAAGGAGTTCAAAAGATTAAAAATGATATGGGCAAACAACCATGGGTTGTTAATATTGAAGAAACCACTATTATAAATGATAATTATAGAATAGCAACTTGGACAGGAGAATATCTTCAACTTGTTTATATGTCGCTGGAGCCTGGAGATAATATTGATTTGGAGTTACATAATGACCACGATCAATTTATAAGAATCGAAAAAGGCAAAGCCCGTATTTTAATGGGTAAAACAAAAGATAATTTAAGTTTTGATAAAGAAGTTTCGGATGACTGGGCAATTCTTATTCCTGCAGGATACTGGCATGAAGTAAGAAATATCGGAAACTCCGAACTTAAGCTATACACAATTTACGGACCTCCGGAGCATCCGAAAGGGACGATAAATAAAACATATTCCGACGCAGAAGAGCATCATCACAATCATTAAACAGGGATTATTCATATATAATAGTGAGGGTTGAAAATTGTAATCCTTATAATTCCAAACTCAGTTTATTTGACGAAATAATAATGGTAAAATAAATCATTACTATTATTGAAATAATTACATTGATAATTGAAAATGATAATCCTGCATCTAATAAAAGGCTGTAAATAATCGGACCCATTGCAGTTCCTATTATCATAATAAAGGCAAATAAACTTCGTACACCTCCGAGGCTGGTTTTACCATATATTTCGGCATATAAAGCATTTGATACCGTAGAATTCATACCTGTTGTAACTCCTACAAAAAACCAATATAAAGCAGCGGTATAGGGATGACTAAAAAATATAAGAACCGCAAAGCCCACTATTACAGGTAAAATAATAAAAGGGAATATCTTTCGTGCAGTATATCTGTCAATCATAGGACCTGCTAATATCGAAAACGCAAAAGAAGATACGGCATAAACCGATATGTTTAAAGCCATCCATTCTATTGTCCATCCTTTATATTCGGCAATAAAAGTCTGAAAGAAAAATAATGCGGTAATAATAAAACCTACAAGAAACGACATAGGTGCAATTAAATAGAAAATTCTATTTCTGATTATCTCTTTTTGCGAAAAAATGCGTTCATCCGGAACTATTTTATAACTATTGATTTTTTTATTAGAGAAGCCCTCTTCTTTGATTTTTGCAGGATTGAATTTATTCAATAAAACCAATGTCAGAGGCAGTAAAATTAAAATAAAAGCAATTGCAGTAAAATGAAAAGTTTCTCTCCATCCAAAAAACATTATACTTGAAATAACAACTCCCGGCATTATGCCTTCTGATAAAGGGAACCCCAGATATGCAATGCTTAATGCCTTTCCGCGTGTTTTTTTAAAATATTTACCGGCTGTCGTAAAAGCTGTATGTGTCGATAAACCCTGTCCGAAAAAACGCAGTAAAAATATTGCAAAAAATAATGACAAAGCATTAAAAGATAATCCTGCTGTTATATTTGCAACAGTTAATCCGGCTATTACCGCAAGAGCAAAATATTTTACAGATACCCTGTCAATAAGTTTTCCTGCAAAAATTATACTTGTGCCGCTAAGTATGGTTGCTAATGAATATAAAGTGCTAAAATATGTTCTGCTGATTGAAAATTCGGATAAAAAACTAGGAATATAAATTGAAAGCACAAAAGTTTGCCCGAAACCCGAAAAAAAGGTAAATAAAATCAGAAAACTAAGAATTTTACGGTTGGATATAAAAAAACGGAAATAATTCATATTGCTGCACTTCAAACCATTATAAAACAATTTACAAAAATATTATAAATATCGGATTTTTTAATTATTGCATGATAAAACTTTACAAAAATGCCGGCAAATAAAATATAAAAAACAAAACTACAGGAAGAGGATGGAGGAATTAGATGAAAAATTTCAAATGGGTAAAACTATAAAAACATAGCCGTTTATTAACCGTTAAGTAACGGATAATTTT
>SLSH01000378.1 GCA_007130555.1 Bacteroidales bacterium | reverse complement strand
TAAATTTCTTCGGGCTGAAGTATCCATTCGTCTGCAACGGCAATTATTTTCGAGGGGTCTTTTAAATCGTGTAAAGCTACTCCCAATCTGTAAACGGAGCCGTCCATTGTCGGGAATACTCCGTGATAAATATTCAGCCATCCTTTTGATGTTTTAATTGGCGGTGCTCCGGGACCTATTTTCATTTCATCCCAGTGATATGTCAAAGGTTTCATTATTACTTTACTGTCTCCCCAATATCTGAGGTCGGGAGAGTATGATATCCATACCGACCAGGGACTTATTTCAGAATGAGGACGGTCTAACCGGGCATAAAGACCGTTAAATTTTTCGGGAAAAATTACAACATTACGATAATCGGCTTCGGTAATAAGCGAAAATCTTTCAATATTAACAAAATCTGTGGTTTTTGCCAGTCCTATTCTTACTCCATGCCGTGAATATGCACTATAAGTAATTAAATATTCTCCGTCCAAAAATGTTATCCGCGGATCTTCAACTCCGTATTCTTCGTATTCGGCAAAAATTCCGTTCTCTGCCGGAGTCATAAAAGGTTTGGGGTCCACTTCAAAATCAAATCCATTGCCGGAAACCGCTTTCCCTAGTATTGATCTTCCGTTATGCCTGTGCGAACGAAAAATCATAATATATTGATTATTATGTTTAATCGCAGCGGCATTATGAACCGTTGCTACTTCATAAGGCACATCATCTTTTGTGAGAATCGGATTTTTCTCATATCGTTTTACAATAGCCATATATTTATTTATTTAAATTATTGATATTCAGACTCAAATTCAAGTGTATTTAAAACTGTCATGTGCGAAATAAGATATGCTAGTGTGCTTTCGGCTCCCTGATTACGATTTACGCCGCTAATTTCAAGTCCATCACAACACCCGCAGGTTTCATAATCATACAGAGGAATACGTAATTCATTTTCTCCCAAAAACCACAAGTATGCCTGAAACATTTTTTCGATATAACATTTATCTTTAGTAATTTTATATGCCTGATAAAACAATCTGACAGTTGCCATGGCATCAATTGCCTGCTGGTCGAATATTGCACGTTTTTTGCCTTTTTCGTACCAACCATTACTGCCGATTAATGAAAGAAAACCGTTATTCATTGTTGTTTTTTCAAGAAACTTTGTTGTTTTTAATGCAATTTTTTTCAACGGATTATCTTCAATTATTTCTACAACATGAAGCAGACTTAAAGGGAAGATAGCATTATCATAAGTAAGACTTGGCTCAAACCATTGCCAATCTTTTGAACTATTATTTTTATACGCTTCCGCCAAAATTTTTGCCATATTCATCATCTTGTGCATCATGGCATCATGAGAGAAATTCTTTAGATAATAAGTCATTCCTATAATAGTATTGGCAATACCTCTAAGGGAAGTCAATTTATCAAAATGATTAAAAGATTTTTCAAATAATTCTTTCCCGAATTCACGGTAAGAAGTTTTTGGTGGTCTGTGTATAAGATATCCCAGAGCCCATATAGTTCGTCCAAATGAGTCTTCACTACCTTCATCATCAAGGAAGTTTCTGTTGAAACTTAGGAAATTACGAAAAGTTCCTTCGTCTCGTTGCATATACTGGATATAACTCAGATATATTCGGATACTCTCCAAAGCAAATATATCTTTATTTTGTCTGTATGACATTAATGCCATAAGCAATGCTCTTGAATTATCGTCCAAACAATATCCTTCTTTTAAGTTAGGCACTCCATATCTTGCATGTTGTATTATTCCCGTATCATCCGTAAGTCTTTTAATATGTTCCAGATTAAACTTAGGAATTAGTGATGTGTCAATAATAAGTTTTTCTTCCTTATCAATTAAAGATAAATTATCTTTAATTGATATGGCAAGACTTAAATATTGTTTTCCGATAATGGGCCAACGGATTTTTTTTCCGTATTCAAAAGCATTATCTCTTAATTTGCTTAATTCCCGGGGGTTATCAATTAATTTGTTAAGTATCTTAGCCAACTGTTTAGTATCCTTAAAATCAAATAAACATCCTCTTCCTTCTGCCAGGAGTTCCTGGGCATGCCAGTAAGGCGTGGAAACAACTGCGGCACCTGCACCGATAGCATACGAAAGAGTCCCGCTTGTTATTTGAGCTTCATTAAGATACGGAGTAACATATATATCACATGCACTTAAATATTCAAATAATACATCTTCGGTAACAAAAGCTCTTAAAAATACTACATTATTTTGCAGATTATGGTTTTTTACGAGCAAACTTAAATAATTCCGGTATTCTTCTCCCGCGTGTTTTACTACATTTGGATGCGTTTCTCCCATAATAATATAAAGCAACTCGGGATGTTTGTCCACAACTTCCGGTAATGCATTTATAACTGTCTCTATTCCTTTATTACGACTGAGGAATCCAAAGGTAAGCAGAACTTTGCGACCGTCGAAATTATATTTTTTCTTTATTTCCTTATGAACCGGTTTTGGATAATCAGGAACTCCATGTTCAATAATTGTGATTTTTTCGGATGGTACATCATAAGATTTTTTTAATAAATATACCGCTTTATTACTCATTACAATAATTTTCTGAGCAATTCTTCCGATTTCATGAACTATATTTTTTTGCACAAAAGACGGCTCCTCCAAAACAGTATGAAATGTAACAACTAATGGAACTTTAAGTCTGTTAAGCATAGGGAGAATATACACTCCGTCATCACCACCAAAAATTCCAAATTCATGATTTAATATGCATACCTGCGAATCGCTTAAATTAATGTATTTGGCGGCATTAATATAATCCCGCTGATGCTCTTGTCTGATAGTAAATTTAACTTCTTCCGGATAATCATATTCTTGCTCCGAGCCGGGATTATTGATGGCAACAACATTTGCATGCTTGATTATCTCTTTTTCTTTGGTGTTTGCAACAACAGATTTAATTAAATTATTTGAAAAAGTGCCAATTCCACATTGTCTTGGCGGATAAGTTCCTACGTATGCTATTTTCATATTTTTATATGTTTTTTATATTTATTTATTATATAATATATACAATTTTTTATGCAAATATACTTTTTTTTTCTTAAAAAAGAAATTAATTGTATATGTTTAATAATATTTCAAATTATCCGCAGTTAAAGTTTGCTTCATGTACATTAAAACATTCTATCAATCCTGCTAATACTTGTTCTTAATCCGAGATAAAAATACACATCGTCAAAAGCGGAACCATACTCGGGAACAATATTTCTGTACAGGATTCCTGCGTTAATTGCCAAATACGAAGCATGATTTATTATGTATTCAAAATGTAAATGACTTGTAATCTGTGTGGTAATATTTCCCTGCAATATTACATTATTGTAAGATTCTACATGATATCCCCAAGCGTGCACTCCATCCATAGTCGGCTGAAAAATATTTTGTCCGTAATGTGTATTTGCAGTATCCATACCTATCTGAGCATACATAAATTTAATTTCCATACTGAAATTATTTATAAAATAATTAGCGCCGCAAATAAATTCCCTGAAATTTGCTCCAAGAGGATGGGCAAGCCCCTGTCCGAAATGCGAATAATTTTGTTCGGGACGAAGATGAGAATATATATAAGGTCTTGTTATATTTATTTCGGCAAACCCTCCTAATCTTTTTATTCCAAGCAAATTAAAAGTTTTGTATCCGCCCTGTATTCCCCATTTATTGGCAAACCAACCGTAATGACCGTCAAAATCAATATTTAAATTTCTTTTTATGTCATTCATAAGTAATCCCACGACTAAATCATCAATTATAACCTGCCCGTATAAAATATTATTATTGTTAATACTTAATTTTAAATTTAAACCCATAAGGACATTATCTTCGGAACCCAGATAAAATGCGACAGGACGAAAAACTACTATTGGATTTAAATAATTTACATCAAAATTCACATTTTGATTCATAATTACAGATTCAAAAAATCCAATGCTCAGCCTTTTTGAAATTCTCCAGTCGAAATAATGAAAAACCGCATATTTAGTTTGTAAATCTTTCCACAAAGGATTATGAGAGGAACCGACATTTTTTAACTGAGCTAAAACGTAAGAATATTTTATTTTCAGAAAAGTTGCTTCACCTTTTAAATAAGGATAATTATATGAATTCTCTGATAAAAGTAAAGACCTGTATCCGTCTCCGTAGAAATTTTTTCCGAACCCCGCTTCTAATAACAGAAATTCATAAGGTTTATACGCAAAAACAAAACTATTTTGTGAATTATAATAATCTTTTACTCCGCTAAGAAATCCGGCGGAATGTAAAATATTCAAAGAATCACGCGTAATTATAGAATATTCGGGAGGGCGTAAATAATTATGAGAAATTTTTACACTTATACCTACGGTATTGTCAATGCCGGCATTAATTAAAACACCTCCACCTAAATTATATATGTTCTTTGTTCCCTTAATTTGCTGTCCTGCCATTAAATCAACAACGGGTATTGCCTGTAAAAAGGAATTTTTTCCGTTTTCTGACATCCAATCTGCCCTTAATCCTCTCTCTATGGGATTAGGTATGCTGTCCTTTGAAAGAATATCCGCAATATCACAAAAATACACAGGTCTGATGGCAGTATGATATCTTGATTCAATATTATATAAATGAGGTTCAATAAGATTTTTATTATAAGTTCCCATAACAGGAATTAATTGGGCATAAATTCCGAGCGGAAAAAACAAAAAACAATATGTAATTATATTTTTCATCTTATTAAAAATCGTAATAATTAGCCCGTAAAGCTGTTCTCAATCCAAACTGGACAAACATGTTTTTTTCATCAAATAACAGGTCTTGCCTGAATATTATTCCTCCAAAAATTTGCAAGCCGATTGTTTTATTTACATGAAAAATTATTTGCGAATCAGAATAAATAACCGTATTCCCACGACTTACTATTGTCATGGGCTTAAGAAACGGCTCCTGATTAAAAATATTTTTCATGTCAAAACTGCCTGCATATTGATATTGCAAATAATTTAGTTTTGTAAAAACCGAAAATCTTTTATAAGAATATTTTGTAATAACAACAAATTCATCAAATCCGCTACCTGCCGGATGTGCCAACGCCTGATTAAACTGCCCGTAATGCTGGGTGGGGTATTTATGCGAATATGTTAAGGCATCTGCATGATTATACTCAAATTGGAAATACAAATTTTTAACAGTTAAAAAGTCGAAACTCTTATATCCTAACTGCCATGCAAGTCTGTTATCGTATTTTTTCCTGTTTTTTGAAAGTTCAATTTTATCAATCAAAAACTGGGAATAAACAACCCCGTATTTCTGATTCTGATAAGAGAAATTTAATCCTGCCAGTGCATTATTAACATTGTCAAATCCATAAATTCCCGTATTCATATACGGTACGGGATTTAATGCGGCATAATTCCATATTTTATCATGTCTTGCGTCAAAAATAACCGCCTCGAAAAAGCCCAACTGAAAATTCTTATTTATATTCCATGTCAGATAATTATAACTGATTAACTTTCCGGGATAAGCCATATTTTCACTCCATTCCCCTTCAAGTTCCATTATATTATGATAATTCGGGTTTAAAGTGTGGCTTATTATATGATTAAATGTAAGTTTTTTATAATTAAGACTTGTTTTAAGAAATAAATACGGACACGAAAAATCCGATAACAGAACTGACCTATATCCGTCTCCGATAAAATTTTTATCAGTTCCAAAAGTAAAAATAAGATTATTTGCAGGTTTAACACTGATATTCCCGAAAGCAGTCATAAAATCATAAGCATTGTCCTTATATGGTTTTATTCTTGAATATCCCGGTATAATATTATATTTACTGTAAAAACTATCGATATGATGAGGAAACGAGCCTTGATTTTCGTAAAAACTTGTATTAAACCATATTTTTGAATTTAATCGTCCAAAAGCTGCTATTCCGCGTGTATTTAAAAAACCTGTGGTATTGCCTGCACTGTTTTGATTATATCTGAAATCAAATATCGGATTTATAACAAGCCTGTATCCTTCTGATTTTGAAACATATAAATGCTCGTGAAACATTTTTCTCCGAAACAAAGGAAGGTCTTTTTCTTTGAAATTATAAAAAATTAAACTGTCAAAAAACTCACTTTCACTACCAAGTACAGGGCGTAACGATGTATTTATATCTTTAAAATAAATATCTTTTTCATTTACCGGAAAACCATAATGAGAATTAAAAATATAGTCTTGCGAACTTGTCAGGTAAGCAGATAATATAAATAATATTAATATTGCGAAAAATCTCATCATTGAAACTAAACAATTACATAAATGTGCTTATAATAAATGCTATTACGATTATACCTGAAAAAAACAAATATCTTTTAATGCTAAGGTAATTTTTAATCTTTATATCAACTTTATATCTTAAGTAAGAAGTTAAAAATATTTTTTCTGATATAAAAGCTATTACCGTTGCAAATGCAACTCCGGTTATTCCCCATATATTTATGAAGATAATACTCAGCAATATATTTAAAAATATTTCTATTGATGACGCATACAGGATTGCATTTGTTTTTTTAAGTCCTATCAATATTGTCTGAGGAAAAACCATTCTGCTGATTATCAGCAATATATATATATTAAACACAGGGGCACTCGATTCAAAATCGGGGTTAAATACTATCGGATAAAACCATTTGCTGGTAAGTACAAAAACTACAGATAACGGAAAAATAATATTCATTAATTTTTTAGATTCATTTTTTAAGTTTTCTAATGCATTCTGCAGATTTCCACTTTTTGCAAAAGTAGGAGTTAATGCGTTACTTAGAGCATTTGCGAGCAGAATTACAAAAGGGAGTTCTCTTGCTCCGTATCTGAATATCGCAAATGTAGCCTCATCAAATTTATTAGACACCAAAAATCCGTCAACATAAACCGCACTGCCTCCAAGCAAAAGACTTATAACAAGAGGATTTGCAAGTTTTATATATTCTTTTAAAAAAGTGAATGAAATTTTAAATACCGAATATTTTTTTAATAGTCCGATTAACCACAAAAACCTGACTCCATTAATAAATACAAGTCCGTATAATCCATAACCCAAGTCATATCCTAATAATACGGGAACTGTTACACATAAAAACTGTAATATAAAAGTAGATACTCCGTAATAAATAATATGCCGTGATTTATTATTAAGCAGATAAATATATTCTATCATATTAACAGGTCCCGACACGCATATATACATAAACAGGATTTTCATGTAAGGGACATTATTCCCTGTCAGGCTTAGTAAAGATGCGACAGCCCCCTGCATTACAAATACAAATACCGCCGCTAGAATACTTAATATTGAGAATAGAATAAACACATTAAAAAATACGGCATTTTTATCTTTATCGGGGAAAGACCTGTTATTATTAAAAACAGAAAGCAGAGCCTGCAGTCCTCCGCCTAACCAAAAAAAACTAACTCCGCCGGCAATAAGTAAAAATGTCTCGTAAACTCCAATTTCCCCTGTTCCCAGGTCGGATTTTGTAAAAACTATACTTATCAGCAACAAAATCCCAAATCGGAACAGTTGAAAAAACTGCAAACTTGTTACATTGTTTATGTATCTGCCAATATTAAAATTAAGAAAATTCAATTCTTATTATTTAATTTCTACGACTTGTATTCCTGAATTATTTTTTCATTCCTTCTATGTATCCCGCCATAATTTTCTGAATGTATTTGCCCAAAATATCAAATTCCAGATTTACTACGGTTCCTTCTTTATAATTATGAAAAACCGTAACATCATAGGTGTAAGGGATTATTGCCACAGAAAATTTATTGTCTCTTGAATTAACGACAGTCAGGCTTACCCCGTCAACCGATACGGAGCCTTTTTCGACTGTCATATTTCCTTTTGATTTATCATACCGGAAAGTATAAAGCCAACTTCCGTCAAGTTCTTTTACTTCTGTACAAACAGCGGTTTGGTCAACATGTCCCTGAACAATATGTCCGTCTAAAAATTTATCCATAGTCATGCTTCTTTCGATATTAACTTCATCTCCTTCGTTTAACAACCCTAGATTTGATTTATCCAAAGTTTCCTGAATTGCGGTTACCTTATAAAGTTTTTTTTCTTTGTCCACAAATACAACCGTAAGACATACCCCGTTATGACTTAAACTTTGGTCAACACGTAATTTATCTGCAAATGAACATGTCAGAAAAAAATGTACATTTGATTTTTCTTTCTCAATTTTTACAACTTTTGCTGTCTCTTCTACTATTCCTGAAAACATAATATTAGTTTTTAAAAGTTATCAATATAAAATACAAAGGATACAAACATACATAAAAAATATGATTTATAAAATTGAAAAGGGAAATTGAAAAAAAAATCAAAATGGGTGGGATTTGGCTTTTCAAGCGCGGTGGTTTCGGGACAAGTAATGCGGTGACTTCGAGACGCTTCGCTCCTCAGCCACCTTGCATACAAGAATGCAAGGTGGTTGAGGAGCAACGACCGAAGGGAGTTGCGTCCCGAAACCACTGCCCCAAATACTTCTTAAATCAAAAATCGTTGTTCCTTGTTTGTTATTCTATATCCCTACATCCTCACAATCTTAATAACCTCCCTGCCCGCCTTGGTTTCCATTACGCAAAAATACACTCCGGGTTGCAAGGTATTGCCGTCAATATTTATTTCGTAATTGCCGGGGGCAGTGTATTTATTGTACAGTTGCAGAACCTCCTGCCCGTAGCTGTTTGTGATGTAGATTTTTACTTTTGATGGCTTGTTTATACTGAAAGTGATTGTTGTGGAGTTTTTGAAGGGATTAGGAAATATTTCAATAATATTTTTCTTTTTTTCTGTAATTTCCCGATTATAATTTATTCCGTTACCTCCGGTAGTAGTTTTAAGAATTGTACTGTTTTCACCAACGACATAACCTGTATTTTGATCAGTAAAAAATATTGCATATAAACAACTTTCACTGTCTGTTGATTGTAGAAACCAATTTTCACCACCGTCAATAGTTTTAAAAATTAGACCAGCGATCCCGACTGTATACCCGGTATTAGGGTTGGTAAAGGTTACTGAATGAAAACGAGTATGGATATCTTGCATTGTCCAATTTTCACCTCCATCAGTTGTTTTAAGTATTAGTCCTGCGAAAGTGTATCCCCCGTATCCGCCAACTGCATAGCCTGTATTTTCATCAAGAAAATATATGTCATATAAAGGATAAGAAGTTGTTTTAGATATAAACCAATTATTACCGCCATCCGTTGTTTTTGCTATTTTACCGTTACTGTCAAAAAAGCCGCTAACTGCAAAGCCTGTATTTAAATCAGTAAAATATATTGAATTTACTGCATTTGTAGTGGTGTTTCCAATAGTTATCCAACTCTCCCCGTAATCAGTGGTTTTTAATATATTAGCATTTGAAGTTGCAACATATCCGATACTATCATTGATAAAAAAAACATCTTTTAAATGGTCAGTTGTTCCGCTTGGTTTTTCTACCCAACTTCCCCCCCCATCTGTGGTTTTTAATATTGTGCCATTACTACCGGCAACAAAACCGGTATTACTATCAGTAAAAAACACTGAATTTAAATGCTGTTGTATATTATAAATAACTGTCCAATTTTTACCTTTATCATCGGTTTTTATGATTGTGCCTTCTCTTTCCATTGAAGACACTTCAAAACCAACAGAATAACCGGTATTTGCATCCGGAAAAAAGACAGATTTAAGAGTTATGCCATAATCATTAAACAAGATTGACCAGTTATCGCCACTATCAGTTGTTTTTAACATAATTCTTTTACGGGGAGTTTCATCAGCCAAATGGTCATGATATTCTCCTCCAACTGCATATCCTATATTATCATCGGTAAAATAAATTGACTTTATACTTATACAGGATCCGGAAAATATTTGCGTCCAGTTTTCTCCTGCATCAGTAGTTTTTAGTATTCTGCACCCCGAACCTGCAATATATCCTGTGTTTGAATTTGTAAAATATATTTCAAATAAATCATCTCCGGTATTACTGTAACATTCTTCCCAGTTTTCACCCCCATCTGTTGTTTTTATAATGACACCGCTTAAACCAACTGCAAACCCAGTGTTCTCATTTATAAAAAGAACGGAATTTAAACGATTTGTAGTGCCGCTTACTAATTCATTCCAGTTTTCGCCGCCATCAGTAGTTTTTAGAACTATACCGTTATCACCTGCAATAAAACCTATATTTGTGGTATTGAAAAATACAGAAAATAAGTCTTTATCAGTAAAATTAGTAGTGATTTGAAAAGTTTCGCCCCCATCAATAGTTTTTAAAATAATCCCATCTTCGCCGACTATGTATCCAATATTTTCATTTAAAAAGTAAACAGAATGCAAATTATTATCTATATTAGTTTCAATAGTCGTCCAGTTGTTACCTCCGTCCAGAGTTTTAAGTATTATTCCGTTATTTCCTGCTATATAGCCTGTATTATCAGAAGTAAAATGTATTGAATTCAAATGTTCTATTGTGTTTGTTTGTAGCTTAACCCATTTTTCTCCAGCATCTGTGGTTTTTATAACAGTGCCGAAAATCCCTGCAGCATAACCTGTTTGTGAATCTGTAAAATGTAAGGAATTTAGTCTAAAACCTTGAGGTAATACATATTGCAGCTCCCAACCATTATCACCAGCTTTTATAGATGCATTGATAAGAAGCAATATTAAAAGTTGTAAAATATATTTTTTCATAATTATTGTTTTTTTACATTTTTATCATTTTTATTGTTTTATGCCCTGTTAATGTTTCGATAATACAAAAATACAGACCGGGCTTTAGTTCCGAGTCTTCAATAATAAGATTATGCATACCTTTTGCAAAATGATTGTTATATAATTCTTTAATTTTTTTTCCGTAAATATTTGTAATGTATATTTTAATGTGTGTCGCTTGTTGTAAACTAAAAGCAATTTGCGTATTATCAGTAAAAGGATTGGGATAAATAATAAACTTTTCTGATATTTCAATATTTTCTTTTTGTAATATATTTTCAGTCGTATAAGTATCTTCTTTTATTTTTGCAAAAACTTTTATGTTATGTTGATTATCAATAATATTATGGTTTTTTATCATAGGTGGTGGTATATTGCCAGCAATGTAACAATTTTCATAAAAATCGCCAGCAACAATATTATCTTCACAATTTATTTCATCAGTAGCAGTAATAGTAACATTAGAGCCAGCTTTTAATGTAGTACCGGGATGTATTGTAATTGATTTTGCTTTTATTTCAACATTTGACCCTGGTTCTGCTGTAAAAGGAACATTGCTCTGTTGACATTTCGGATAAACATTAGTAGTGACGTTACCCTCAATATGCATATCTTTTAATGCAGCAAATTTATAATTACCTGTTAATGTACGATTTATAAGAAATATCGGGGGCGAAGTCGGTCCTATGGTTCTTATTCCTGTATTATCTGGATCAAGCCTCCAAATTGAATAATAGTCAAAAAAAAGGTCAAACCGCCCAAATAGAATTTTTCTGAAAGGATCAACACATAGATCAGAATACTCATCCATTTCTTCCCAATGATAGGGACCACTGAGTGATCCAATAATACGTTTATTGTCATCAAACAATGGAGAACCGGAAGAACCTGGTTCAGATGTACCTATATCAAAATCTGTCATCCAAAAACCATCTTCCCAAGGTGCCAAAGGAGATATTCTTGTCGTAATTATAGGTTCGTTATAATCAATAGATATTTTCATTACATCCGCTATTGGATGATGAATACTTGTCGTATTTGGAGGTATATTTTCTTCTCCTAAAGATGCATTCCACCCTGCATAAGTAATACCATAGCCAGATGGAAAAGGATCGTCACTAATGCGTAAAAGTCCCATATCAAGGTCTCTTGTCCAAGGTGATCTAATATAATCAAATTCTGATGCATTAAATTCAAAAATATACCCTACATTTGGATTTGGAGGATCTTCATTACATATGGGATTCCAATATTGAAACTGAAATAATAAACTAGATAATAAATCCTCCGAGTAAGGAAACAAACAATGGTCTGCTGTTAAAATATAAGGTGTTAAATTTTCTTTTACATTACTTATTAAGACTCCAGAACAAAAACCATACGCATTATCAGGTAAAGGAACCCAAATTCTAACTACAGAATGTTTTTCAATACACGATTCATCTCCTTCCGGGCAGTTAATATCTACTTGACAATATGCTGAATTTCCAAGTTCTAAAAAATCTGAATATCCATGTATAACTTTCGTAATATTAATTCTGCTTCCAGTAACACCAGCAGGTTCATAATATTCCAAAGTGGTAATATCTCCTTTAGTTAAGAAAGTCGCAAAAGTACTGTCAGCCTTATTATTCATTTCGGTAAATGCTCCTAAAATTTGATCTTTTTCAAAATTATAAACAAAAAATTGCGATCCTTCGGGCATCCAAAAATCATCATAGATTAAATTAATGGAAAAAGCATCCTGTGAATGAATATTAAGTCTCCAAATTTTATCACCATTTAGTAATGTATCCCATGTACCTGAATTTGATATTCCAAAATTAACATCAATTGCATATCCAAATTTATAAGGACCTCCAATAGTATCATGTGCAATAATAATTGAATCCACATTTATTGTAGGCATTATTTTGGTTTCAATACTATCTTTTCCTTTGCAATATTCTTTAAATATAAATGAAGGAGGTGTTCCCCCAATATTTCTTTGTGCAAAAGTAATAGTAGTATTTATTGTAATAATCAACAATAATATTATTAATGAGGATATACATTTATTTTTTTTCATAATTATTATCTTTAAAAATTTATGATTATTACTAAATTACTTGCTGTTATTCTTTAATTTATCAAGTTCCCTTCTCATTTCTTTAATCAATTCGCCTTGTCCTTTAATTAACTCGCTTTGTCCTTTAAGTAAATGTTCTTGTTGGATTGTATATAGCGTAAGTTCTTCTATTTTCTGCAAGAGTTGTGAACTTAATTTCCCGATAGGGTATCCTTCTTTTGTTTCCATTTCTACAGCCTTAGAAATTTCAGGTAGATGTTTATTTTGTTTTATAAATCTTTCTAAATCCGCTAAACTCATTAGATTATAATCTTCTTCAAAAACAAAATCGCAACCATCAAGATTAATCATTAGTTCTTCGGCTCGTATAGTACCACATACGTCTAGTTTATATTGTGGTTCATTTGTTCCAACCCCAACATCACCAGACGCTAAAATACTTATTCTTTCCTCCTCATTTGTGATGTCATAGATTGAAAATCTACCATTGGAACTTATAGCGAATCTATATTCTTGTGAGACATCAGTTCTTTCCAATCTTATTAAGTCAGAACCACCTTTAATATGTAATTTATCATTAGTAGAGGGATTTGTAGTTCCAATTCCAATATTACCCCCCGGCGTAATTCTCATTCGTTCATAAGCAGTATCGTCAAAACATAAACTTGTTGCAAATATTATTCCTCCTTCAGTCAAACTGCTTGTTGGTGGTTGTGCTACAAACCACATGGAAGCACACAGCGGTACTGGATCCAGAGGAGGAAAAGGGATTGCATTATATAATAAACCACTATTTTCCCCGTTTTTTAATCCTGTAATTGTATCATTAATTCCAATACTTATTACATCTCTTGCTTGTATTTTTCCTTTCACATCCAATGCCACTTCAGGCTCCTCCACTCCACCAATACCTACAAATCCTTCGGGAGACAATCTTATTCCTTCTAGATTATTTGATTTAAATATAAGAGGCTGTTCGTTTACAGTACCAATAAATTGCCCCGACTGAAAAGCATTTCCGCTTAAACTGATAAATGTTTCTTCAAGTGATTTGGTCTGAAAAGGATATGGTCCTGTCCAAGAGCTGTAATTACTATTACCGCAATCGGCACGTACATAAAAATTATATTCCGTTGAGGCAGTTAGTCCCGAATATAAAAACGGTTTGCTTGTTACTCCCGATATTGTAGGTGTGCCTGTGGGTGTTGCACCATTAATTAATAATTCAATATCCCATGAATTTGCCGTTCCGCTTTCTGTCCAGTTTAATTTTGCAGAATTATAAGTAATACTGTCGGCTTCAAGTGAAGTTGG
>SLSH01000036.1 GCA_007130555.1 Bacteroidales bacterium | reverse complement strand
TTTTATAATTTTATATTACAAAAACAAATAATTGAATTACATTTTATTGCAATATCACCTCATATAGCCGCATTTGTTTTTGTTTTTCCGATAACATTCACAAGCGGTTTTTTACTTGCAAAATACATAACATTTACACAATCCGATTTAAAAGGTCGGAAACAACTTTTCAGATATGGTTTAACCGTAGTGGGTTCAATAATTCTGCATTATTTTCTGCTGAAATTTTTTGTTGAAATTGTCGGTTTCTGGCCAACCATTGCAAAAACTGTTACGGTATCATTTGTAATTATATACAGTTATTTTGCTCAAAAATATTTTAGTTTCAGGGTTGTAAAAAAAATTATAAAAGATTGAAACTTGTTGGTACATGATAAAACTTTGTAAGTAATAATTAACAGCTCCACTCCTACTGTCGCAAGATGCAATGCTTCGAATGCTTCAGCATGCATCTTGCAACAGCGAGGATTCGTTGTATTAAAGAATAATGATTTTAAACACTATATATTTTTATCTGAAATTAACTTAACTTAAAATATAAAATGGAAAGATATATCGAACAACTTCTTGACGATATTGCTTATGCAACTGAGAATATAAGTTTGCCTTTTGTAGAAAAAGAATTAGATCTTAGCGACTGGCTTACCGATAAAGAAGAAGAAAAAACCGCTCTTGTTCGTAATTTGGAAGACTGGACAAATATTAAGCAAATTCAATTACCCCCTCCCGAAATGCTTACAGACGACCAGATACACCGCCTTTTGGATGCCCTGATAAAGATGCTCAACGCTTATAATTGGTCGTTTGTACTTCAGATTGAAGTGCCCGAACGTATCCAATATGCAACCATACGAGATAATTTTAATCAGGAGGCAAAAATAAAACACTGGCATTACGGTTTTTTTAAACTATGTAGTCCCGACACAAAACATGGAGAATGTTCTCTCGGAGAATACTGTCAATGCCGATTTTATGCGGATTTTTTTTCGAAATTTGATGACAAAGAATTAAGCCCTGAAGAAGAAAGAGCAATAGAATTAGAATGTAGAATCAACCATATTAAAAAAAAACACGGAAGATACTGGAGGAAATATTATCCCTACCATCTTGACCCTGAATATGATGACGAAGACGGTAATCCGTTCGATTACGGTTTTGGAGAGTTTGATGATGATGATGATGACGATACCTGGTGGCGATAATTTTTGTTTTCTTAAAACTTCCGGTTTAAACAAATCCAAAATTTCAAGCAATAATGTCCCGGGGGCAGAAGTGGTACCACCTGGAATTGAACCAGGGACACCAGGATTTTCAGTCCTGTGCTCTACCAACTGAGCTATGGTACCAAAATGAGAATGCAAAAGTAAATATCTTTTTTAATTTAACAAAAAATAAATAAAATATTTTACAGAAAATATAAAACATTTATTGCGATTTATTTTTTGTTTGCTTGCTCAATGCTTGCAATAAATTGTTTTTCTACTTCATAACTTTGTGTTTTTCCCGCTATTGCACCATGTTTAGTGGTTGTTCGAAAATTCCGGACAACAGAATTTTCTGTAAGTTTCCTTTCTCCAAAAATACACCAAAATCTCACAATTATAAAATATTTGCAGAAAAAACTTTCAATAACAAAAAAAACAAAATTATTAATTCTCTGTTTTGTCATTATTCAATCTGTCACCTGTCCAGTTTTGGGGATTATTTTTGATATAATTTTTAATTCGTAGATATGAATCGTAATTTCTGATTATATGGTCGTTATAATTGGGTTGAAAAAAATGATTTTTCTGGTTGTATTTTGGTATATCTAAATTATTTTCGTCAATATAATCATCAATTTTTGAATTGACAGCCGATTTGAATCCCGCGATAAATGATGAAATGGATTTTGGTTTCCGTATAAATAATTTTTGGTGATTATTTGCCGATTGATTGGATAAATCCGCGTGTTTTTGACGTTGTTGGTATTGTTGGTATTGTTGATAATATTGTAGATACGAACGGCCGTTCGTATCTACAATATTATTTGTTCGCAATTTTACAATGGCGTGTAAATGATTCGGCATGATTATATATTCATCCAAAAATAATTCATCACGTATTTCAAATGATTTCATCCATTCATTATTAACAATTTTACCAAAATCGGATAATATTATTTTATTGTTATTTATTTTCCCCAAAATGCATACCCTGTTTTGTGTAACCAGCGTTATAAAATAATTACCATTACCGGCATAATCCCAATCGGGCATTCTGTTTGATCCTACCCTGTATTTATTTTTGAATTTTTTCATTATAAAAAATTATACACTATAGATTTTTTACATCAACATCCCAAGATTTTAAAAGGCTCGGAAATTAAAAATTCCTAAATTTGCGGTTGACTGATCGACATTTATGTCGGTCTCCTTTAAATCTTTTTCGTTTCTTTCAAGATATCAGTCAATGTTTCGCTTTCCCCTCCAAAAATACACCAAAATCTTACAATTATAAAATATTTGCAGAAAAAAATGATTATTATTTGTTTGTATTTTTTCCGCTATCGGATATATTAGATTGTTAGCAGTCGGGTTGGTCTATTTTTTCAGATCAAAACGGTCTGCATTCATTACTTTTGTCCATGCATTCACAAAATCTTTCACAAATTTTTCTTTATTATCGTCTTGTGCATAAACCTCGGCATAAGCACGTAACACCGAGTTAGAGCCAAAAATCAAATCAACTCTGGTAGCTGTCCATATCGTTTTTCCGGTTTTTCTGTCAATAATATTGTAAAGATTCTCTGAAACAGGTTGCCATGTGTAATTCATGTCAGTAATATTTACAAAGAAGTCATTACTTAATACTCCTTCTTTATTTGTAAATACGCCATGTTTGTGTCCACCGTGATTTGTTCCCAGAATACGCATTCCTCCTATCAATACGGTCATTTCAGGAGCTGTTAGTCCCATTAGTTGGGTTCTGTCTAGCAAAAGTTCTTCGGGTTTAACTGCATATTCTTTTTTGAGCCAGTTTCTGTAGCCATCGTGTATGGGTTCGAGTACCGAAAAAGAGTCTGCATCGGTCATTTCTTCGCTTGCATCACCTCTACCCGGATTGAACGGAACCTTAATATTTACACCTGCTTCCTGTGCTGCTTTTTCTATTGCTGCACTCCCTCCCAAAACAATCAAATCTGCGATACTTACTTTTCTGCTTAAACTTGTCTGAATTTCTGTAAGCTTATTAATAACTTTTTCAAGACGTTCGGGTTCATTTCCTTCCCATTTTTTTTGAGGGGCAAGGCGTATTCTCGCTCCATTTGCACCACCACGATAATCAGAAGAACGGAAAGTTCTTGCGCTATCCCAAGCGGTATTAATAAGTTCGGTTCGTGTCAATCCGCAATTTAAAAGTTTAGCCTTTAATTCTTCAATTTCTGCATCAGAAAGTGAGTAATTAACAGTTGGAATAGGGTCTTGCCAAATCAAATCTTCTTTAGGAACATCAGGTCCAAGATAACGACTTTTAGGTCCCAAATCGCGATGAGTCAATTTAAACCAGGCTTTTGCAAAAACTTCAGCAAAATATACAGGGTCTTTATAAAAACGTTCGGATATTTTTCGATACTCCGGATCAATTTTCAGAGCCATATCTGCATCAGTCATCATAGGATTTCTTCTAACATCGGGTACATGAGCATCAAAAGGTTTGTCTTCTTCTTTAATATTTATAGGTTCCCATTGCCATGCACCTGCAGGACTCTTTTTAAGTTCCCATTCGTAAGTAAAAAGTAAGTAGAAATATGTATTATTCCACTTATCCGGTTGAGTTGTCCA
>SLSH01000162.1 GCA_007130555.1 Bacteroidales bacterium | reverse complement strand
ATTTAAAAACATTAATAATAAATTTAAATAAAAGCATAAAAGTAATAAAAAAAATATAACATAAATCAAAAAATAATGTTATATTATTTAAATTTTGTAATTTTACATTAATGTTAAATTGTAAATTTGTAATAATATTATTTTTAATCCTCGGGTGCATTAGAACAATAAATGCTCAAGAAATTAATCCAAACGGATATAATATTTTTTATTATTCGAATGGTAATATCTCCAGCGAAGGATATTTGGTTGATGGCAAGCCTGATGGATACTGGAGAAGTTATTATGAAGATGAAACGTTAAAATCCGAAGGATATCGAAGATTTTTTTTATTAGACAGTATATGGCATTTTTATAATCCTGACGGACACTTGTCGCAATCAATTTATTACAGAAACGACCTTAGAAACGGATATACAATAAGTTATGATTTTTTCTATGACGAAGATTCTGTGAAACATTATTATAAAAGTTCAAAAGAATTATATCTGAACGGTAAGCGAGAAGGACTTTCTTTTTATTATGATAAAAATTCAAATATTAAATATTCTTATAATTATAAAAATGATAAAAAACACGGCATGGGAAAAGAATATAATAAAGACAGTTTGGTTATAACTCTCTTTAACTATTATGATTCTTATCTAATTAACAGAATAAGAATAAACAGATTTAATAATGCCGGGCTAAAACAGGGGAAATGGATCAGTTTCCATCCGAATGGTAATAAACATATCGAATGTAACTATCTGAATGGTAAACTTCATGGAGATTACATAGTATATGATTTATCTGAAAACGTAGTTTCTGAAAAAATATATAAAAACGGAGAAATATATGTTCCGTCAGATGAAGATATTGAAGAAGAAGAAATAGAATTATTAGCAGAAATTAAAACATCATATTATAATGATGGTACTATAAGATTTCAAGGTGCTTTTATTGATACTGTACCGGTTGGAATTCACAGAGAATATGACAAAAAGGGCACATTGGTCATAGCAAAAGAATATAACAGGCACGGTCAATTACTGGGTGAAGGAAGTTTTGATGAAAACGGACTAAGAACAGGTAAATGGAGATTATATGACCCGATTTTAAATTATTATTATGGAGAAGGTTATTACAAAACCGGGAAAAAAAATGGAAAATGGGTTTATTTTTATCCCGATAAAAAAATTGAACAGAAAGGAGAATATATAGCAGGAATTCCTGAAAAAAAATGGATATGGTATTATCAAAACGGAAATATTAAACGTGAAGAATTTTTTGTAAACGGAAAGCTGGAAGGCGAATATGTAGAATACAATATCAAAAGTGATATAATACTAAAAGGAGAATATTTCGACGATGCCAAACAGGGCGAATGGTATTATAATGTTGGAAATATAACAAAAAAAGGTAGCTATGATTTAAATAATAAAATAGGACACTGGAAACATATTTACAACGATACGGAAAATTTAAGTTTTGAAGGTAATTTTGTAAACGGAGATCCGGATGGAACTCATAAGTTTTATTATAATCATAATAATAATATAAGAATGTTAGGAACATACCGAATGGGTTCAAAACATAGTCACTGGCGAAAGTACAACGAAGATGGCTCTTTGTTTATAACTCATACTTATGAAAATGACAGATTAGTGCGTGTTGACGGAAGAAGAATTAATTAAAAATTCATTATTCATTTAATGAGTTTATTTAACTTTGAGGCAAAATATTTTTTATGACCGATTTTCTTCAAGCGGATCCTGATAATTTGTCAAAAGATGACAAAGAACTGGAACAAATATTAAGACCTCTGGAATTTAAATACTTTTCCGGTCAGGAAAGTATAGTGGATAATCTTAAAATATTTGTTAAAGCTGCCATAATGAGAAAAGAATCATTAGACCATCTATTACTTCATGGTCCCCCTGGATTAGGAAAAACAACTCTTGCAAATATCGTAGCAAATGAATTAAATGTCGGACTAAAAGTCAGTTCAGGACCCGTATTAGACAAACCCGGGGATTTGGCAGGTTTGTTAACAAGTCTTGAAAAAAATGACGTCTTGTTTATTGATGAAATTCATAGATTAAATCCTATTGTTGAAGAATATTTGTATTCGGCTATGGAAGATTATCGTATTGATATTTTAATTGATAAAGGTCCTGCTGCAAGATCAGTACAAATTCCTCTTGAAAAATTTACATTGATTGGTGCAACTACCAGAGCAGGATTATTAACAAGCCCTTTAAGAGCAAGATTTGGAATTAATTGTTTATTAAATTACTATAAAGCTGATACTATTACTAAAATAATTAATCGCTCTGCCGGTATTCTTAACGTACCAATCAAAGATGATGCGGTTTTTGAAATATCAAGAAGAAGCAGAGGTACTCCGAGAGTTGCAAATTCATTATTAAAAAGAGTGCGCGATTTTGCTCAGGTAATCGGAGATGGTACTATAAATATTAAAATAGCAAAACATGCTCTCGAAGCTCTTAATATTGATAAATACGGGCTGGATGAAATGGATAATAAAATATTGTTAACAATTGTAGATAAATTTTCAGGTGGTCCTGTCGGGCTTAAAACAATTGCAACTGCTGTTGGCGAAGAAGAAGGTACAATCGAAGAAGTTTATGAACCGTTTTTAATAATGGAAGGATTTATTAAAAGAACTCCGAGAGGCAGGGAAGCTACCGAATTGGCTTATAAACATCTGAATAGAAATAATTCACAAAATACTCTTTTTTAACTTTTTTTTTAAAAATAAAATAATGAACTTTACAGAAGAATTAAAATGGCGGAATATGATACATGATATTACGCCCGGAGCAAAAGAATTATTTGAAAAAGAAACAGTAACAGCCTATGTGGGTATTGATCCTACTGCAGATTCTTTACATATCGGACACCTCGTGGGAATTATGATGCTGAAACATTTACAGGAAAGCGGAAATAAACCTATTGTTCTGCTTGGCGGAGCAACAGGAATGATTGGAGATCCAAGCGGAAAATCAACCGAAAGAAATCTTCTTGATGAAGATATTTTAAATAAAAATCAAAAAGCAATTAAAAAACAAATTTCAAAATTTCTTGATTTCAATACATCAAAATTTAACAAAGCAGAATTAGTAAATAATTATGACTGGATGAAAAATTATAACTTTCTTCAGTTTGTAAGAGATGTGGGTAAACATATAACTGTAAATTACATGATGGCAAAAGATTCGGTGAAAAAAAGAATAACCGGAGATTCAAAAATCGGAATGTCGTTTACAGAATTTTCTTATCAACTTGTTCAGGCTTACGATTTTTTACATTTATACGAAAATTATAACTGCAAACTGCAAATGGGAGGAAGCGACCAGTGGGGAAATATTACAACTGGAACAGAACTTATACGCCGCAAAATTCAAAAAGATGCTTACGCCTTAACTTGCCCCTTAATTACTAAATCCGACGGAGGAAAATTCGGAAAAACTGAAGAAGGAAATATTTGGCTGGATTCTGAAAAAACCTCTTCATATAAATTTTACCAATTCTGGTTAAATATTTCTGATGATGATGCAGAAAAATTTATAAAAATATTTACGCTTTATAATCGCAAAAAAATTAATGAAATAATTTCTGAACATAAAAAAGTTCCGCATCAAAGATTATTACAAAAAAATCTTGCCGAATATATTACCTGTACAGTACATTCAAAAAACGATTATCAGTCTGCTTTAAAAGCTTCAGAAATTTTATTCGGAAAATCAACAAAAGAAAATCTTAAAAATATTAAAGCAGACTGATAATCGTTTTTTGAATGTACTGTACAGGTAATATATT
>SLSH01000079.1 GCA_007130555.1 Bacteroidales bacterium | reverse complement strand
TTCGGTTGTATTTATGATTATTTCCTGCATATTTTTCAGTCAATTTTTATTACTGTTGTTGAGTCCTGTATATATACTGTTTGGATGTAAGAGCCGTATCCTGCCCAGTATCCGCCGACATTTTCTCCCTGAATATTTGAAATAACAGAAGCCGGATTAGCAAAGGGGTTCCCGGCGGTAGCATAATTTCGGAAGAAAGAATTCCAGAATCTGAAACTGTAAATATCCATTGTTGAGAGTTTAATACTGACAGTATCCCCTACCTTAAATAAATAGTAATTAACAGAACTTATACTTGTATCTCTGTCCTGTCCGTAAAAAGCATTTCCGTCATAAGGTCTGAAAATCGGATAGAACAAGATTTTTCTGCCGTCATCAAGTTTATCGTCAATAATATTTACAGTCATAATCGGTCTGTAAAAACTTTTCTGTTTTCCTTCTACCCTACCTGTAATCATATAATAATTTCCCAATCCGGGTGAATCCTGCCAGTTAATTCCTACCGGTCCGAAAACATTAAGACTGTCGTCAATCATCCACATTTGAAACCATAGAGAATCTATGCCGATACTATCGGGGATTGTTGTAGTTGCTTTATATGTTTTATTGTCATAATAAACATTCAGTTCGTACTGCCCGTATATGCTTCCTTTTATATCAGAGCCTATATATCCTTTATGGGGATATTTTTCGAACGATGCAGGTTGCAAAGTATCATTAATAGTTCCGTTACTTACAACAACAGTCGCATCATCTCCCCATACAATTCTATGGTCAAGAGCAGATAAATCAACGGGGTCGAAATATGCAAAATTTTTAGTAATAAAAACCACAGCAGGAGAATCAAGGTCTATATAAGCTTCGATAATTATTTTCTCATCGGGACGCGGTAATTCTACGGAAATATCTCTCACACATGATAAAAGTGCCATAAAAAACAGCACTATTACAAGGATTGATATTTTAAGTATTAGTTTCATCTGTTAAAATTTAAAATTCCACGTAACCGACGGCATAAAAGGTATCAGCGAAACTTGCTTAGCTCTGCTAACAAAATCTCCGTCCTGTACTTTGCCTTCGTCCTCAAAATAAATAAAAAACGGATTTTTACGATTATAAACATTATATATGGAAAAATTCCATGATGACTCCCATTTTTGAGTTTTTCTTCGCAAATAAGTAATTGACAAATCCAGACGATGATACGGCTCCATGCGGTATGAGTTTCTCTCAGAATATTCATCAACCAGTAATCCGTCTATCATATATCTGCTCGCTGGTAAAGTTGTTGTATTTCCTGTTGCATAAACAAAAACCATTGAAGCTGTCAATTTTTCCGTAATACTGTAAGTTGCAGTAAATGACAAGTCATGTCTTCTGTCATATTTTGCAGGGAAAGGTTCTCCGTTATTAACTTCGTCAAAAAATCTGGTGGTTTTTGCAAGAGTATAGCCAATCCATCCCGTAAGGTTTCCTGTAGTTTTTCTGAGAAAAAATTCAATCCCGTAAGAATTCCCGTCTCCAAAAGTAAAATAATTATCCGAGTTATCGTTAACATCATCTCCGGGTACAGCTCCGTCAACATATTCAATTAAATTAAACATATCTTTATAATATACTTCCACAGATGACTCAAAGTGATTATTCATAAAATTACGGAAATAACCGACTGCATATTGTCGTCCTTGCTGGGGTTTTACCACATCACTTGAAGGCACCCATAAATCTGTCGGTAAAGTTGATGCAGACATAGACGCAAGATGTATATACTGTTTATTCTGCATAAACGAAGCCTTAACAGAAGATTTTTTTCCGGTACTAACTTTTATCGAAGCACGTGGTTCCAAAGAATTATAAAGAGCAACCGATTCATTATTTTCGTAAACAATGGTATCAACAGTTACCAACCTATATTCATCTTTTACATATCTTGTAAAAGGACCTACCTGATTAAACATTGAAGCACGAAGTCCTCCGTAAACTGTTATAATATCATTAATTTTATAATCATCGCCGATATAAACCGCTGCTTCGTGTGCATACTGGTCAATTCCCTGTGTAAAATCATATTCGGTTGCACCAATACTAGCTTCCAAAGAATTCGGAGTAAAAATATGATATATATAATTCCAACCAAATTTTATTGTATGTTGAGGACTCGGGAACCATGTATAATCCTGTTTAATATAATAGTCCCTTATACCCGAACTTTGAATAAACCTGAAAGCATCATCGGAATCATCCTCTCCCATTTGAACATCGGTCTGAAATCTATAATCCGATAAAACAAGCGTAGTATTAAGGAAAAATCTTGAATTTATAAGTCTGTTCCATCTTAAAGATCCCATTCCGTTTCCCCATGGTATAGACATTTTAAATGCTCCGCTTCCGGCTTTAAAATTAAAAATATCCTTTCCGTAATAACCGCTTAAAAATATTCTGTCTTTATCGGAGAATTTATAATTAAATTTTGCATTAAGGTCATAAAAATAGTATCCCGAACCTCTGAACGGAGAATCTTTTTTCGTAAACGGTTTGATTAACAAATCAATATAAGTTCTTCTTGCCGATATTAAGAAAGAGGATGTATCTTTTTTAATCGGTCCTTCTGCAGTAATTCTTGATGCGATTGTACCTATTCCTCCCTGTGCTTTAAATTCCCGCATATTTCCGTTATTCATGGTAATATTAAGTACAGAACTGATTCTTCCGCCGTATTCGGCAGGCATTCCTCCCGTATATATTTCTATATCATTTATTGCATCAGCATTAAACACAGAAAAAAAGCCGAATAAATGATTTGCATTATAAACTACCGCTTCGTCTAATAAAACTAAATTTTGGTCGGGACCTCCTCCTCTGACATAAAATCCTGATTCTCCTTCACCTGCACCCTGAACACCGGGCAATAACTGTATTGTTTTTAACACATCAACTTCACCCATAAATGCAGGAAGCGTTTTAATTTCTTCAACGGGAATTCTTATAATGCTCATTCTGCTGTCTTCAACATGACGATTTTGCTGCCCTATAATTACGACTTCATCAGTTAAAAATGCCGAACTTTCAAGCTCTGCATTTATGCTGATATTTTTATTCAGTTTCAATGATTTCTCCAAATCTTTGTATCCGATATATGTAAAACGGATGTTATATGTTCCTTCGGGTAAAGTTAAAGTATAAAAGCCATAAGTATTTGTTGTCGCCCCGTAGCCTGTTCCGTCAACAATCAAATTTGCTCCTATCAGCTCCTCTCCCGTTTGTTTGTCTTTAATATAACCGCTTATGGTATATCTTTGAGAAACAACAGAAATACTTAAAAAGAGTAATAATATGATTACCGCAAACCTCATCCGTGAGAAATAAAAATTTAAGAGTGCAAATATAATACTATTAGATATAACTTTAAGAGTATATAAAATATTTTGCCAATCAAAAATCAACATGTAACTTAATTGTAATAATTATGAAACCGTCTTGTAATATTTAAAAAAGAAAATTGCATTGAGATAAAAAACTGAATTATTCAATTAAAATTTTAATTTATGAAAACAATTGCAGAACAAAACAAAAAAATCAGAAAGATGACTTTTTTAATAATATTTGGTCTTCTTTTAGCACTTGGAATTTTAATGCTACTTAGTAAAGCTGCTAATGCACAGGATTTTAGAATTCGTGGTCGTCTTCACATGGATGCTTTTTATGGACTTCATGAAGCGGATGATTTCAGCAACGGATTTAATAATCGTCGTGCTCGTATGGGAATGACAGGAAAAATGACTGAAAAATGGGATGGAATAATTGAAGTTGATTTTGCTGATGCAGGAAT
>SLSH01000148.1 GCA_007130555.1 Bacteroidales bacterium | reverse complement strand
ATATTATTTAATAAAAAAATAAAAAAATTATAAAAAAAACACACAGCTAGATTCAACTCGCAAATGCGATTTTTTTGTTTACAAATTTAAAAAATAACTTTTTAATTTCCTCTCAACCAATATTCTTGCCATATGGCACAAATATAAGGACTGCATATATCAAGAATAACAAAATAACCACTAAAGTTTTATCGGACAATAGTGAAAAAAATGATTAGTACATGACAAAACTTTTTTATCTGGCATTTTTGTAAAAAATAAAAGATTTCTCCACCCTGCCATAAATGGCTTGGGTGTCGAAATGACACGGTCCGGTGGTGTGTGTAGTCGGCGACGTCAGGCAAAATCGGTATATTTAGAGCATAGCTCTTCGTCGCCGACACTAACCCCGTACCCTCGGTGTCATTTCTACCCCTGACACAGGAAGGGGGAGAAATCTGACAAATATATCGCCGATGATGAATGTGTAATGGGCTCAATTACAGCTAATTATATGATTTACGGTAAAGTTTTGTCATGTACTATAAAAAAATGTCAAAATATCTTATTTTATTTTTCACTCCTCTGCAAAAAATAATAATAAAAATTATCTTTGCAATTAGAAAATATATCTGACGAATGATAAATTTCAGTGAAAAAAATAAACATTCAGAACATTTAAAACAAGAACTTGAAGGAGATGTTTTTTATGATAATATTCATAGAATTATTTATTCAACCGATGCTTCCGCATACAGAGAATTGCCTCTCGGGATATGTGTTCCGAAAAACAAAAACGATATTTTAAAAATTATAAAATTTGCAAACAAAAATAAAATCAGCATCATCCCCAGAGCAGCAGGCACATCTCTTGCAGGACAGGTTGTAGGAGATGGAATTGTAGTTGATATTTCGAAACATTTTAATAAAATAATTGAAATAAACGAAAAAGAAAAATGGGTAAAACTTGAACCGGGAGTTGTTTTGGATGAACTGAACAAACAATTATCAGCTTTTAATCTTTTTTTCGGTCCCGAAACTTCAACATCTAATCGCTGTATGATTGGCGGTATGGTTGGCAATAATTCATGCGGTGCACATTCTTTGATTTACGGAACTACAAGAGACCATGTCCTTGAATTGGAGTGTATTTTGTCCGATGGTTCGGAAGTTGTTTTTAAAGATTTGTCAGAAGAAGAATTCCTGGAGAAGTGCAAATTAAATAATCTCGAAGGGAAAATATATTTACATATAAAAGAACTTCTTGAAAATAAATCCAATACACGGGAAATCATATCCCAATATCCCGACAAAAAATTAAACAGAAGAAACACGGGATATGCACTTGATTTATTATTAAATACTGAATTATTCGGAAACGGCAATAACAAATTCAACTTCTGTAAGCTTATTGCAGGCTCAGAAGGGACTCTTGCATTTATTACATCTGTAAAATTAAATCTTGTAAAAACTCCTCCAAAAAATAAGCTGCTGGTTTGTGTACATACCGAAACTTTAGAAGAAGTTTTTGAGGCAAATTTAATTGCTCTTAAATACTCTCCGGATTCGGTTGAACTAATGGATAAACTTGTATTGGATTTAACAAAAAACAATATTGCACAAAACAGAAACAGATTTTTTGTTGAAGGAGACCCTGCCGCAATTTTGATTGTGGAATGGTCAGGAGAGAGTATAGAAGAGGTAAATGAGTCTGCCGACAGAATGATAAAAGAGATGAAAGAAAAATCATTCGGTTTTTCATATCCTAAAATATATGGCAGCGATATTCCTAAGGTATGGGAATTGCGTAAAGCAGGGCTTGGGATTTTGTCAAATATGCCCGGTGACGCAAAGCCTGTTCCTGTGATAGAAGATACTGTAGTTTTGCCCGAACAACTGCCCGAATACATGAAAGAACTAAACGAACTGTTTAAAAAATTAAACATTAAATGTGTATATTATGCTCATATCGGTACGGGAGAACTGCATACACGTCCGATTTTAAATCTTAAAAAACAAAAAGACATAGAATTATTTGAAACCGTAGCTTACGAAACGGCAAAATTAGTTAAAAAATATAAGGGTTCGTTAAGCGGGGAACACGGAGACGGAAGATTAAGAGGTCAATTTATACCGCTTATGTTGGGAGAAAAAATCTATAATATGTTTATAGATTTAAAAAACACATGGGATCCCGATAATATCTTTAATGCCAATAAAATAATCAATACGCCTCCGATGAATTCTTCGCTGCGATATAAAGCAGATGCCGAAACGAAAGAAATTAAAACGGTTTTTGATTTTTCATCAACAGGAGGATACTTAAGGGCTGCCGAAAAATGTAACGGTTCGGGAGATTGCCGAAAATCTCATGTGTTCGGGGGAACTATTTGTCCCAGTTTTCAAGCGACCAAAGACGAAAAACATTCAACCAGGGCAAGAGCAAATATTTTAAGAGAAATAATAACAAACTCCGATTATGATAAAGCATTTTCGAGCAAAGAAATTTACGAAGTTTTAGAACTTTGCTTATTGTGCAAAGCTTGTAAATCCGAATGCCCCTCCGGTGTTGATGTTGCAAAACTTAAAATGGAATTTCTCCAACATTATTACGATAAAAATAATATCCCTTTAAGAACAAAAATCATTGCATATTTGCCGAAAATTCAAAAATATCTCTCAAAAATATCGGTTATAAGCAACAGCTTTTTAAAAAATAAATTTACGGGATATATTTTAAAAAGAATATTAAAATTTCATCCTGAAAGAGAAATTCCACCACTTAGCAAAATAAATCTGAGTTTATGGGTTAAAAAAAATCACGAAAAACTTTCTGCCAAAACCCGAAAGAAAGGCAGTATATATTTATTTAATGATGAGTTTACAAATTATCTTGAAAGCCATACAGGAATTACTGCCATTAAATTTTTTACCCGACTGGGTTATGATGTAAAGATTACAAAAACCTGTTTAAGCGGCAGAACATGGATGTCAAAAGGACTTTTAAGAACTGCACAAAAAATTGCAAATAAAAATATTGAGATTTTAGAAAATATAATTGCCGACAATAGCCCATTAATCGGCATTGAGCCATCTGCAATTTTAAGTTTCAGAGACGAATACCCCGATTTAGCATATCCGAAAAATAAGGAGGCTATAGAAAAAATTTCGAAAAATGTATTTTTGTATGATGAATTTATTTACAGGGAAATGCAAAAAGGAAATATAGATTCTTCAATGTTTACGAAAGAAACCAAAAAAATTCTTTTTCATGGTCATTGTCAGCAAAAAGCACTTACAACAACAGAAGCGACTCATAAAATTTTCGAATTAACCGAAAACTATATTTTCGAAGAAATACCAAGTGGTTGTTGCGGTATGGCTGGTTCATTCGGATACGAAAAAGAACATTACGAAATATCAAATAAAATAGGAGAAATGGTATTGTTTCCGGCAATTCGTAATTCTTCTGCTGATACAATTATAGTTGCTACCGGAACAAGTTGCCGTTGTCAGATTAAAGACGGGACAGGAAAGGTTGCCCTGCATCCGTTAGAGATATTGGAAAAAGCACTAGTGTCTGTCCATAATGTCCGATTTCTTCGTTACGCTCGTATTTAAAACAGTCATTTACAAAAGTAAACTCCTTGGTTTTAAATACTTCGCAAGCCTTGAACTCGAACATTATGAACTAGACACTGACTGTATTGATAAACACTAAATAAATAAGAAATGTCAGTTAAACCAAATCGTCCAAAAATCATAGATACAGAAATAGAAGTTTTTCCAATTAATAAAAAAACCGGAAAAACTTTAATTATAGATGCATTATTATCTGACAACTATGTGCTT
>SLSH01000304.1 GCA_007130555.1 Bacteroidales bacterium | reverse complement strand
TACCGGAACATTTACAGTATCAGACAAAGATTATGACGGAACCATATATGCTATAATTGAAAATAATAATTTGTCTGTAACAGGTGTTGTTACTAATGAAGAGGCTTACCTTGAAGGTATAATAGTAGAATTTGCCTCAGCAGAGGTAGGAGAAAACATACCCGTTATAATAACAAATGCAGATATTGACGGTGAAGATGCAAATAACTATATATTATCACTTGATGGTGCACCGACAACTACAGCAAATATTATTGATCCAACCTATATAAACAAAGTTCTATCAGATAATCTTGTTATTTATCCTAATCCGTTTAACGACTATATTTATTTAAAGAATACAGATGATATATCTAAAATTATTATTTCAAACATTATCGGACAAAAAATTATTGAAAAGAAAAATTACAAGAAATCTAAAATTAATACAAATAATATAGATAAAGGAATTTACCTGATAACCATTGAGTTTGACAATGGTCAAAAACAGGTATTCAAAATGATAAAACAGTAACTAATCAGCATTTTTAATACTGATTAGTTATTTTTAATCTTTTATTTATTTTTGTATAATAAACACATTAATTGTTTTGTTTTAATTATTATGAAAAATCTAAATTATAATCTTAATAAACCTGATAAGAATGTCTTTTTTTTAATTGCAGGTCCTTGCATTGTCGAGTCTTACGAAACAACTTATCAGATTGCCGAAAGCATAAAAAAAATTGCCGACAAACTGAATATTCCTTTTATTTTTAAGGCATCGTATCGTAAGGCAAACCGCAGTTCCTGCAAATCATTTACAGGTATCGGCGATAAAGAGGCTTTGGAGATACTAAAAAAAATCAAAGACAAATTAAATATTCCGATTTGTACCGATATTCATTTACCTGCCGAGGCTGAACTTGCCGCTGATGTAGCAGATATAATTCAGATACCCGCTTTTCTTTGCAGACAGACGGATTTACTTGTAGCTGCCGCTAAAACGGGGAAATATGTAAATATCAAAAAAGGACAATTTCTTTCTCCCGAATCTATGAAATTCACCGCCGAAAAAATTACAAATTCAGGTAATAATAATATTATACTTACCGAACGCGGAACAAGTTTCGGCTATCAAGATTTAATAGTTGATTTCAGGGCTATTCCGATTATGCAGTCTTTTGGTTATCCTGTTGTTTTGGATGTTACACACAGTTTGCAACAACCAAATCAAAACAGCGGTATTACCGGCGGTATGCCCCAAATGATAGAAACAATTTCAAAAGCAGGAATTGCTGTAGGTGTTGATGGTATATTTATTGAGACCCACCCCTACCCTGACAAATCCAAATCGGACGGTGCAAATATGTTAAAACTTGACTTGATGGAAGAGCTGTTGGAGAAATTATTAAAAATCAAAACTTGTTTAATGTAAACTAAAACAGAATTATTTCTCAACTGAAAAATTTTCCACAAAGACATGAAATTTCCCACAAAGACATGAAAAATTTCCCACAAAGACACAAAGAACGCAAAGATAAATACTGAAAATATTTCCCACAAAGATTTAACAGAGGTGATTGCATTTTTTATGTTTTGTCATGAAATTTGCAAAAAAAGGCAAATTTCCCGCCAAAACGGGTTCCCCACTCACTCGGATTGCAAATCCGAGCGAGCGAATGATGAATGATGATTTTTACATTACGCGATTATTCTTAAATCAAAAATCGTTGATCCTTGTTCTGTATTCAATGAATCTTTGACATTTTTGGGGTAGAGCTTTTGTATAAACATCTGAGAGTTTAATAACAACAAAGAAATATAGTGCGAAATTTTATTAAAAAACAAATAGCTTATATTTTTTTATCTATCTGATATTTGTTTCTATCGCTTGAGTTCCGTGATATCAGTTCGCCCAGGAATCCTGTAAGGAATAGTAATACACCGATTATTACTGAGGTAAGTGCTATATAGAAATACGGATTTGCCGATAATCTTTCCATTTGTACGCCTTGCCAAACGGCAATCATTTTTTTAGTTCCCATATATCCCGTAAGTCCGAGTCCGATTAAAAACACGACAGAACCTAATACTCCAAAAAAGTGCATTGGTTTTTTTCCGAATTTTGTAATAAAAAGTACGGTAATTAAATCTAAGTATCCGTTAATAAATCTTTCGAATCCGAATTTTGTTTTACCGAATTTTCTTTTTTGGTGCTGAACTACTTTCTCTCCGATTTTCACAAAGCCTGCCCTATGAGCAATTACGGGAATATATCTGTGCATTTCTCCGTATATTTCAATACTTTTCACTACATTATTCTGATATGCTTTTAATCCGCAGTTAAAATCATGTAATTTAATTCCCGTAAAAATCCGTACCGTTTTATTAAAAAATTTGCTTGGTATTTTTTTGAGCAAAGGGTCATATCTTTTTTTCTTCCATCCCGAAACCACATGATATCCTTCGTTTTTTACCATCTTGTAAAGTTCGGGTATTTCATCGGGACTATCCTGTAAGTCAGCATCCATTGTAATTACAACTTCTCCTTTAGCTTCCTGAAAACCTACCTGTAATGCTGCGGACTTACCATGGTTTCGTCTGAATTTTATTCCCGAAATATTAGGGTATTTAGTTTTTAATGATTTTATAATTTCCCAGGATGAATCGGTACTGCCGTCATCAACCATAATCATTTCGTAAGAATAAGAGTTTTTTTTCATTACCGAATCAATCCATTCGACCAGTTCGGGCAACGACTCCTCTTCATTTAATAATGCTATTATAATTGAAATATCCATAATAATTAATTTTCTTCTGTTTCATCAATATTTTTCATTGCTTCGGAAAAGGCATCTTTACTTTTTTTATTTATAATGCTAATAATAAGTGCAATAATAAAACCTTGTATATATGTAGAAAAAAATGACATTATTGATAATCCTGCAGGAGAATTTATTTTCTTAATATAAACCATACTTTGCTCAATCTCACGTTGCGAAAAGTTTTTATCATATAAACTGTCTTCTGCGAGAAGTAATATTTTTTCGATAAATTCGGGAGAAATATATTTATAAAAAATAAATGAATAAACAAACATCATTGCAGATGTAAAAATAAGCATCAGGGATGTATCCCCAAGTAATTTTCCGTATGACGCAAATCCCTGATAAAACTCTTGTCTGTACATTTTTTGCACAAAATATATTGTAATTATAAAAATCAATATGCCTAACCATCCGTAAGATCTGGAATCCTGTATGTTAAATACATGAGAAATAACACTTAACAAAATCATCGGTAAACTGATAATCAAGCCGTATTTAAAAACAATATTTATTTTTGCGTTCATTTTCATTGAAAATTTTTTCAAAGATATTTAAGTTTTTCGAAAAAGTACAATCTTTTTTTTGAAAATTCAAAAAATGATTGTACTTTTGTATTTGGGGTAAGTCTTATACGACCAGCTCCTGCTGAACTCCCCCAGGTCCGGAAGGAAGCAAGGGTAGGCGGTTGTAGCGGTGCGATGTAAGTAGCTTGCCCCTTTTTTTAATTGGTATTCAAAAATGGATGTAACATGGTACCTTCTTGGCACAATTGGCTTCGCCGAACTTCGTTTCTTAATCGTTTTACCATTACTCGCTAATTCAGCACCGAGCCAGCCCGCTGTTTTTTCACACCTTCCCGCAGAGCGTTGAATTTACGTAAAGTAACTTAAGGGGACTTCTAATAATTCTTTTCTTTCAAGAAACAAATTTTGTGCAAATTTTGTGCAAATTTTGTGCAAATTTTGTGCAAATTTTGTGCAAATGAGGGCAGAGCCAAGCTTGCTTGAGCTCTGCTGAATGCAG
>SLSH01000055.1 GCA_007130555.1 Bacteroidales bacterium | reverse complement strand
GCAGGAGTTACTCTGCCTAAAGTTCTTAAATCATAACTGGCAGGAAGATTTTTAAATTTACTCTCATCAACTTTAAAATTATCAAAATTGTGAGAATTATACGGCATTATATAACCGCTTCCGCCTTCAGGTATTTCAAACTCCTCAGGTAAAAGTCTGATAAGAAAAGAATCATCTTTATTCTGAGAAACTTCCTGATTATTAGTTTTATCCAGTTCCATTTGCTTACTATGCAAATTAACCTGTGCAAAAATAAACATGCTTAAAAAACATGCGATAATTGAAATAGTAATTTTTTTCATAATTTCAGATTTAAAATGTTAATAACAATTAATTATACAATTACAAAGCTAACTATTTATATTTATTTATACAAAAAAAATGTTTTTTTTAATTAATGTTTTATACAAAATTATTAATAAGTTATTGATTAGTCAATCAAATAGAATAAAAATGATGGATTGACATAATATAGTAAATTATTATTATGGTTCTATCACTATTTTAAGGGGATAAGGTATAGGGTATAGGGTATAGGGTATAGGTAGGGTATAAGGGGGGTGTTCCCTATCCCCTTTGTCCCTTTCCTAACATCATAAGCTAAAACTTCCATTAAATTTGTGGTAGTACCATATATTATAAATAAACAGCACCGCAACAAGAATCCCTGTCAGCTCCGGTTACAGACGACAGACAATTTATTTCTCCGTTCCATCTGAGGTATCCCAAGAATGCAAAAACAATAGCTTCTTTATACATTACTAAATCTTTGTCGGGGATAATTATTTCGGTTTTTGAAACTTCTTTCAGACTATTGATTAAAAAATTATTAAATGCACCGCCTCCTGTAATGAGAACATTTTTTTTGCCTTTTAATGCCAGGCTTATCTGATATGCTATATGTTTAATTAAAGTAAACATAATATCAGCTTTCGGTTTGTTTTTATAAAAATCAAGGACGGGCATAAAAACATTTTCGAGCCATTCTCTTGATAAAGATTTAGGATTTTTTAAATTGTAAAAGTTAATTTTGTTTAATTTTTCATAAAGTTCAGGAATGAATTTTCCTGTTTCTGCAATTTTGCCTCCTTCATCATATTGTTTTTGAAAATAATTTGCAAATTTATTTAATATTATATTTACAGGGCAGATATCATAAGCGATTCGTTTATTTTTATATTTGTATGAAATATTAGAAAATCCTCCGAGATTTAAACATGCATCATAGTTTCCGAATAAAAACTCATCTCCGATTGGTACCAGAGGAGCACCTTGTCCGTTAAGGGCAACATCTCCAGAACGGAAGTCACAAACAACAGAAATATTTGTAGTTTTGGATATTGTTGCTCCATTGCCAATCTGAAACGTAAATCCGTTTTTGGGCTGATGAAAAATTGTATGTCCGTGCGAAGCGATTAAAAATATGTTATTAAGTCTATGTTTTTTTATAAAATTCAAAACGGAATTTCCTATAAATATTCCGAAATCAATATCTGATTTTAATAATTCTTCGGCACTTGATAAATGTCCGTCTGCAAGTCTTTTTTTTAAATTATTATCATAAACAACGGTATCGGCAGCATAGGTCTTGTAAAAAAATCCGCCGGAATTTTTCTGAAAACTGCATGCGACGATGTCCAAACCGTCCAGAGATGTTCCCGACATTAAACCGATTATTATATGATTTTTCATAAATATTATATTATAAGAACTAAAATCAGAGTACAAAGATAATTGAAATTATTTTGATAATATTTTGATTTGTTTAGTTTTAATGTAAAAAAATGATTATATTTGCATAATTAATTATTTTATAACTAATATTTTATAATGAAAATTTTTATTGGAAGCTTACCTTTTACTATAAAAGATAGCGATTTGGAAGAATTCTTCGCAGAATACGGAGAAGTTAGCTCGGCAAAAGTTATTACCGACAAATTTACAGGAAGAAGCAGAGGATTTGGTTTTGTTGAAATGCCGGATGAGGATGCTGCAAAAAAAGCAATCGAAGAATTAAACGACGCAGAAGTAGAAGGACGTACTATAGTCGTAAATGTAGCGTTAGATAAACCTGCAGGAGGAGATAGAAGAGGAGGTGGCGGCAGAGACAACAATAGCTACAGAAACAAAAGATCAGGAAGTAGCGACAGAAGATCTAATTACTAAAAGATTTTTTTACTATCTATCAGTTTTTCTAAACAAAAAATATCCTAAAAATACTGTTATTATTAGTCCGATAATAACATAAAAAATATCATAGCCTTGTGTTCCGATTTTTTCTATTTTTTCGGACAAATCCCCTTTTGATATATAGAACATGGCAGTTACAGCCACGGCATTATTTAAAAAATGTGCCCAGATTGCGGGCCAAAGCGATTTTGAATAATAAACAAGATAACCGAAAAATGCTCCTAACAAAAATCTGGGTACTAATCCGAAAAATTGAAAATGAATAGCAGAGAATAAAAATGCAGATATTAAAATTGCAATATGAACATTTTTTAATCGGTCAGTTAAAAACTTTTGAATTACCCCCCTGAATAAAAATTCTTCGCCTATTGCGGGTATTGCGGCTATCAGTAGAATATTTACAGCCAAATCAAAATATCTGTCTCCTGCAAGAATTATTTTTATCATATTTTGAGTTGAATCTTCGGATCGCCTCATCCTATCCTCCATGCCCGAAAGCCATTCGGGAAATTTTATGGATTCGTTCCATTCAATAATTATGTTCATTGCAGGCATAATTGCAAACATAAAAAGTACTATCAAAAAATAGTAAGTGATATCAGGGGATATATTAAGTTTTAAGTAATTTTCGATATTTTTGTAAAGCAATTTCCCGATAATTAATGGTGGTATTACAAAAGTAAATAAAGCGGAAACGAATTGTATCAGTTTTAACAGATATGCATTTTTACTATCTGCTGTTTCGGATTCTTTAATTTGATTTAATTCATAAAAAAATGAAGAATCAACTAATTGCACCAGAGCATAACTGATTAATTGACCGATTACAAATCCCAGTCCTATTATCAGAATAATAACAGATAAATCGTTGAGATGTAGTTTTTTTGATTTATCTGTAAAATTCATTAGCGGGATTTTTGTAAATTTTCAGAGAAATGTCATCATACAAATAATTTTCCGAAACAGGAAAATCAAAATCGGGAGCTTTAATTCCGGTTTTAAAATATTTATTTCCCGTAAATATTCTCGCTTCGTCCCATAAATTTTCTTTAATAAATTCGTTTAAGGTAAATGCTCCTCCCTCTATAACTACCGATTGAATTTTATGTTCATATAAAACTTTAATTATATTCTGAACTGCATTTTTTTCAAAATCGGTTTTAACATAAAAAATATTTTTTTCCTGTTTGTTTTCTTTACTGTTAAGAATAATTGTTTTTGCTTTATTATCAAAAATTTTAAATGATTTTGGGATTTGTAAATTTTTGTCAATAATTACTCTTACAGGATTTCTCCCTGACCAGTTTCGTGCCGTAAGTTGCGGATTATCAATTAAAACGGTTTTTGTCCCGACCATAAAAGCATCTTCTTCGGTTCTCCATTTATGAACAAGCGTACGGCAATATTCGTTTGTAATCCATTCGGGGGTTGAGTTTTTGTTTGCTTTTCGTTGTATATCAATAAAACCGTCTTTGGTTTGTGCCCATTTAAAAATTATGTAAGGACGCTTTTTTATATGGTATGTATAAAATCTGCGGTTAAGTTTGATACAGTCATTTTCTGATATACCCGTAATAATTTTTAGTCCGGCATTTTTTAGTTTTTCTATTCCTTTTCCGGATACTTTATCATTTGGGTCAATACTGCCGAT
>SLSH01000168.1 GCA_007130555.1 Bacteroidales bacterium | reverse complement strand
TTGTTTAGCATGAAAACCGTCTTGTAAAACAATTCTATTTCCTGCTTGATATGTTGCATCTGCACCGGATTCTATAATATTATTTGCAATTATTTTTTCACTAGCTTTAAAATGTACGGTTTCATTTTCTTCAATATCCCATGAGATATAAAACTCTTGAATACACGCTTCTAAAAGAGCTGCGTAAGCATCAACCAAGCCATAACCCATTTCATTATTCCAACCTCCGTTTGGTCTGCCTTCTACATTTTCTTCATATTCATATAAATCATCACTGATTTTTTGTGCAGTACTTTCTATAATATCTTTAACTTGTTTATGGGTTAAATCAGGATTTACTGATAACATAAGTGCAGCAATTCCGGTAACATGAGGAGCCGAAGCTGATGTACCTCCATAAAAAAAATTATATCCATCATTTAGTTCTGTGGTTGTAATACCAAGCGTTTCAATACCTCTGGAAGGAGCAACAACATCAACATGATCGCTACATGGAGAGTGAGGTGCACGCATAGCAGAGTTTGTTACCGAACCAACTGCTAACACACCGGGTATAATAGCAGGGAAAACAACATCCCCGCAAGAAGTATTACCAGCACCTGCAACTATAACCATTCCTAAACCAGTAATTCCACTAACTACATCTCCCCCTCTACCATAAACCATTGCCCTTTCAATAGCAGATGAAAAATTATCGATAGGTGTAGTAGCACTCCAAGACATGTTTATAATATCAACACCAGATTCTCTTGCAATGTCAATTGCCATTGACACTTGAGCGGCGGTTCCTGTTAATGATATTGGCATTATTTTTACATTTGGTGCTATACCACGTACACCTATGTCATTATGATTTGCAGCAATTATTCCAGTAGTTTTCATCGCATGATCTGATTCAAGGTACGGATTAGGTAGGTCTGGTAGTGTAAAATAAATTTCTTCATCTCCATAATAACCTGTAACAAATTGATCTTCATCAAAATCCGCATGAAAATTCGCCACACCACCTTCTGCTATTGCAACAATAATATCATTGCTACCTATGGTTATATCCCATGCCGATAAAATGTTAATATCAGTTCCAGGTATACCTTCTTCTAGCCCAAAATAAGCTTGTCCATAATTATACAAATTCCACTGAAAATTAAATAAAGGGTCTTCTATTTCTTCATCTAAATCTTTAAAATTAATGAAAAAATCTGGCAAAGACCAAACAGTTTTAACACTTTCGTAATAAATATTTGCGATTTCTAGTGGAGTCAGTTCTGACTCTACATTTATCTTTAAAAGATATTCATTTTCAAAGCCCTTGCTTAAAATTTCTACATTAAACTGCTCATTCATTTGATTAATATCTTCAATCAATACATTATTTTTGAATTTCACTTGAAAGCGATTCGTCATTATAAAATGGGTCGTATCTTCCAAAGCATTAATCGTATAATATGCAGGGAAAGTGCGAACAATTTCTATTTCTTCCTGAAGTGAGTTAATGGCTCTGTCAATAGCTGATTTATCTTTAGTTTCAAGCCAAAAGAAACCTGGGGTATATAGTACTTGTTTTAAGTTTAGTGTTAAAAAATCAAGGTTTATATTATAAAACTTATTCAAATCGGATTCATTTACCTGAATCGTAGCCCAATGTTCTACTTTTTCAAAATAAATTTTTCTATTATCCGAATAATAATAATAAACTTGAGCCTTTACTGTAGATAAGGTCAAAATGATTGACATAACTATTAGAAACGAAGTTTTCATTTAATACTTTTTAAAATTATATATAAAATTATTTACTCACATATACTATATTTATTTAATTTAGTGTCCCAAAACCATGTAAAATCTCTCCATTCTGTAGGTAATGTAAAATAATTAACAAGTTCTCCGGTAACTGCATCAATTTTCAGAACATTAACGGGATTTCCATTTAAAGTTTCTCTGGTATTATGAAGAAATATATATAGATATTCACTATTTGGGCTAACATGAGCAAAAATAGTATATAAAGCAGATCCTGTAAGATTAAGATCATTCGGTCCATTGATAAAAACCTCAATTTCTTTTAAATTTACATCATAACGAAAAACTTTATTTGTTGGAAAATGAAATTCCATAAAATATACAGCAGGATCAGTAAAATACACATAGTTTCCATCTGGTGATACAGCTATATTAGATTCTGAACCAACATCTTGAATGTCCTCAATATAACCTGTATTTAAATTAATTGATAAAAACACTCCAGGATTATAAGAATCACCTGAATAGACAGTAACGTATAGATAATTCCCATTAGGTGAAAAACTTATATCAGTTACATAATAATTATAATCTGATATTTGTACAGAGAACTCTCTGACTATGGAAAAGTCATTTATATCATACTCAACAACTTTGTTAGTCATTCCATAATACAAAAGATTATCAGGTGAAAATGCCGCTATTGATATACCTCCCAGAGAATCCTCATAAATTATATCAAATGTGTTTTTATCTACAAATAGACTTTTGTGCCAACCATATATGAAAAATATATTTGATTTTTTAGAAAGTGTCATATTTCTATTGTCTACTTCTATTTCATTGATAATACTCCCTGTTTGACTATTTTTTGAAATTAATGAACTTTTGGGAGCAAAGCTTTTATTTCCAAGCATATACCAAGTGCAATAATTATCTGATATCTGTATTGACTGGGGGACAAAAGAGGTTTCATATTTTTCGTAAAGTTCCATAGTATTCCCATTTATGATAAATAGCCCTTTTTTATTATTACTACTTTCAATAGAAAAATATAATGCAAATTCATTATAAACATTTACTTTTACTGTATCCGAATAAAAAGGCTCACAATTTCCTGCTATTACTTTGGTGCGGTAATAAGTCGTAGTATCTGCTATAAATAACAGAGAATCTGCATTAGCGTCACTTATATTTTGCCAACTGTCGGGATTGTTTATTTCATAAGTTTTTTGCCATTGAATATCGCCAACATAATCATTCAGGCGTATTACCACCGTATCATCTAAATGAACAGTTGCACCGGTATAAGTTTGCGAAAAAGAATTAAACGCTAATACAAATAAAATTAAAATTAAAATATTTTTTTTCATGTTTATGCCTCCTTATTTTATCATTATTTTTTTTATCTGAGTAAAGTCTGTATTATCTTTACTTTGAACTCTAATAAAATACGTTCCGGAATTTAAAAAACTTAGGTCCAATTCTTTGCTGTAACCACTGGAAAAACAAGTCTCAGTGTATTTATGGATTTTTTGTCCCACAAGGTTATAAATAGAAATATTCAATGACTTGCCATAATTTTGAGAATTTATTTCCAGAGTAAAAATTCCCGGATTTGGATTTGGATAAATTTTTATCAATTCTTTTTCTATATATTTATCTGATATAAACACTTCAAAACAATCTTCAACATTTGGTTGTGAAATTCCAATGTCAATATAAGTGATATTACCGGATTTATTTTGAGCAGGAAAGTTATGTTTGTTTACTGTTTTTATCGGATGTCCCGATATACTATTTGTCATTTCTTGTGCATTTAATTTCACTCCAAACAAAAGTATTAGCGACATTAATAATATTATAAATAGTTTTTCCATAATACTTAATTTTTTTACAATTTTTACTGATACTGATTCCCCAACATCTTATTCTCTTTTTAAAGTTAATTTATCTTTTTTTGTAAATATACAAAAAAATCATAACTTATTTACATCTTCACAATCTTAATAACCTCCCTGCCCGCCTTGGTTTCCATCACACAAAAATACACTCCGGGTTGCAAGGCAGTGCCGTCTAATTTTAATTCATAATTACCTGCTTCTGTATGTT
>SLSH01000278.1 GCA_007130555.1 Bacteroidales bacterium | reverse complement strand
GAAGTTATTGTTAAATAACAGCAGTTTAAAAATATTTTCTTTTACATTTTAAATTATTTTTAATATTTGATTGATTACCTTTTCGGATGGTTCGTACTCAGGTAAATTTTCTAATATTTCATCAATCTCTTTAATAAAACTTTTGTCAAATACCATTTGAAAGTTTTGTGCCTGAGAATTGAAGTTGAAAATGTAATAAACAAAGTAACAGTCATTCATAAGCAGTAATCGGTTTAATTAATAATTATTCTTTTAACAGAATTAAAACGACAGTATTTTATAAATAGTATAAAAAAATGAAAATATTTTACAGAAAAATATATAAAGATATTAACAATTTAAATTTTTTCTCCAATTTCGATCTTTTTTTGTAAGTTTGTAATAAAAAAAGAATTATGCAATCTGTCATTAAAGTAAGAACAACCGCAAGAGATGGTTTATATGATATTACCGATGAAGTAAGAGCTTTTGTGAAAAGCTGTAAAATAAATACGGGTTTTTGTAATGTTTATGTTCAGGGTGCTACTGCTGCAATAATGATACAGGAAAACTGGGATGCATCAGTCCAAACCGATGTATTAAGTCTTTTACGAAAATTAATTCCAAAAGGTGTTTGGGAACACGACAAACAAGACGGAAACGGAGATTCTCACTTAAAAGCAGGAATTGTCGGTCCAAGCGAAAATATTCCGGTTATAAACGGAAGTATGGGACTATCTACATGGCAGAATATTTTTTTATGTGAATTTGACGGTCCGAGAGAATGTCGGAATGTTGTTGTTACTGTTATCGGCAAAGATAACTGATTATTAGATAATTTAAACAAATAACTATATGCACATTCAACGAAACAGAATAATCTATATTTTTTTGTTATTGCTTATAGTTGTTTCAGGACTGCTATCCAGGAGAATATCGGATTTTTTACCCGAACTTGTTAATATTTATATCGGGGATGCAATATGGGCAATAATGGTATATCTGCTGGTATGTATAATATTTATAAAATGGTCTGTTTTTCGTGTTGCGGCTATCAGTCTGTTATTTTGCTATGTAATAGAACTTAGCCAGCTTTATCAGGCAGAATGGATCAATAATATAAGAAATACAATAATTGGAGGTTTGGTTTTAGGCTATGGTTTTTTGTGGAGTGACTTGTTGGCTTATGCAATGGGTATAGGATTTACGGGTATAATTGAATATTTTGCAGGAGTGTTTCAAAAGAGGTAGGATAAAATATTAATTTTATTTACCTGATAATGTTGATATTAAGTTTTTATATCATCTATATTTAATTCAATTCCTTCCTGCTTAACAATCTGAAGTATAGGCGAAACATTATCGTTATAATATTGTTTTAATCCAACCGAATAAGGTTCTATGCGTGAATCTACTTTACGGGTAAGAGACCATGCTTTTATATTTGAGTCTGGACTATTATTATCAAAATCTTTAGAAACAATCATTATATCAATATCACTGTCATCAGAAGCTTCTTCACGGGCATAACTACCAAACAAAAAAGCTTTTTCAATGGAAATACCGGCAGAATATAATAATAAACAATACTGCTTTAATAATTTTATAATTTCGTCTTTAGCCATTTATATAATGTTTTGGTTTGATTTAGTATTTCTTTTGATTTTGATTTTGAAGGTGCTTTTTTATAATATTCAGGATACCGTCCTTCAAGTTGATAATACATTAGTGTATCACATAGTAAAAACTGTTCATCGGAAAGTTCTAAATTAGTTCTTTCAATTAAATATGATAAATTATGTACTTTAGGCGGAATATTCCCTGTGTGTTTTACTATATTAGCTTTTATAGCTTTTTCTATACATAAATGGCATAAAAATAAACCAAATAAAATCTTATTATTATTGATAAGTAATTCTGCTGTTTGCAAATCTTCTCCGGCAGTATTTATCCAATATTCTATTTGTTTTTTTATATCCATTTTTTTATTTTTTAAAAATATATCTTAAGCAAAAATACATTTTTTTTGAATTATATTATGCTTTCTTACATTTTTTTCATCCCTCCTATCAACTCATTTACATCTTTGATTTTGTGCTTTTTACAATATTCTTCAATTCCTTCAATAATTTTCACGGTAATATCGGGTTCAATAAAATTTGCGGTACCAATCTGAATTGCTGATGCTCCTGCCAGCAGGAATTCAATAGCATCACCGGCATTCATAATTCCTCCAAGTCCGCAAACGGGAATTTTAACGGCATTGCTTACCTGCCACACCATTCTTAATGCAACGGGTTTAATTGCAGGACCTGATAATCCGCCTGTAATTGTAGATAATTTAGGTTTTTGAGTATTAATATCAATTGCCATTCCCATAAGAGTATTAATAAGCGATAAACTGTCGGCACCATTATCTTCGGCAGATTTTGCAATTGAAACAATATCGGTTACATTCGGGGATAATTTTACCATTAAGTGTTTTTTGTAAACCTTACGAACTTCTTTAACCACATCAGCAGCTGCACTGCAACTTGTTCCGAAAGCCATTCCGCCCTCTTTTACATTCGGACAGGAAATATTCAGTTCTATTCCGGGGATATTATTTAGTTCATTGATTTTTTCTGAAGTTTTAACATATTCATCAATAGTTGAACCGCTTACATTAACAAGTATATTTGTTTTTAAATCTTTAATTTTCGGATAAATTTCATCACAAAAAACATCAACGCCTTTATTTTGCAATCCTACGGCATTTAACATTCCCGATGCGGTTTCAGCCATTCTGGGATAATTATTTCCTTCGCGATGATTTAGAGTTGTTCCTTTAACAATAAAGCCTCCGAGTAAATTGAGGTCAATAAAATCCTGAAATTCCAGACCGTATCCAAAAGTCCCTGAAGCGGTAAGAACCGGATTTTTCAGTTTTAATCCGTTAAAATCAACATTCAGATTTACCATATTATATTATTTACGTTAAAAACCGGTCCTTCAACACACACACATTTATTGCCGTCTGTGGTTTTTTGCACACAGCATAAACACGCGCCTATTCCGCAAGCCATTAAATTTTCGAGCGAAACTTCACAGTCAATATTATTTTTTATGCACCATTCGGCAAGTTTTTTTAACATCGGTTCGGGACCGCAGGAATATATTTTTTTAAACTTAAAAGGTTTTTCTTTAAATACCGAATGTTCCATTACGGTTCCACACTCACCGTAAGTTCCGTTATCGGTTGTAATCAAAACATCTGCAAATTTTTCAAAGGATTTTTCGGCTACCACACTTTCTTTATCTTTAAAACCCAGCAATACGGTAGATTTAAAACCGGCTTTATAAAAATATTTTGCCGTAAATAAAAGAGGAGCTATACCGCATCCGCCTCCGACCAGTAAAATATTGTTATTTTCGGGCATTGAAAAATAATTTCCCAAAGGATATACAAGATTTACATATTCTCCTTTTTTAAGTTTAGATAAACTTTCGGTACCTTTTCCGGCAATCCTTATTAATAATGATATAGTATTGTTTTCATAATCAACATCATGCACACTGATAGGTCTTCGTAAAAATGTTTCGGGAGAATTTTCAACCTTTATTTCAACAAATTGTGCAGGTTTAATATCGGGCAAAACTGAATTGCCGATAAGCTTTAAGCAGAAATAATCTTTATTAATACGTTTATTATCAACTATTTCCAAATCATGTATAAATTTCTTCATAACGAAAAATTTGCATTTTTTCAGATGCAAATATAGTTATATTGAAATTATTTTGCTATAAAAATAATATAATACTTTTAACTTTCGCAAGTTCTTAAAAAACAACAAACCCCAATAGTTGACCTTCTGATATTGCAGACATTTAGCATACT